>JALJPK010000123.1 GCA_022968985.1 Pseudomonadales bacterium
GTACCTGTACCTGTCTCAGTTCCTGTAGTCCACGTACCTGTACCTGTCTCAGTTCCTGTAGTCCACGTACCTGTACCTGTCTCAGTTCCTGTAGTCTCAGTTCCAGTTTCCGTTCCAGTTTCCGTTTCCGTTTCCGTTTCCGTTTGGGTAACCGATGGATCATAAACATTAAAAACTGAACTTTCAGTATCAATTTCTTTTACTTTTAATTGAAAAATTTCTGAAGTCCCTACGTAATAAGTAGTGGCAACAATATAATAAGTACCAGGAGTCAGATAAATATCAATTTCTGAATCAGTACTACTTCCACCGTCATCATCTTCATCGATTACGTTAAAAGACTCATCCAATAGATATAAATAAGCATCCGCATCTGTCATCAATTGAATAATATAGTCTGAAGATTCACTTACATTTAATGAATATATTACATTACCCAAACTGGTTGGTGTTGCCGACCTTCCAGGAGAATTTAACCATGCTGAATATTCTATGTGAGTAAATTCGCCTGAGTTTTCACAGACATTAAATGAAAGTTCTTGTCCATTTACTTGATAAGTACCTGCGCATATAAATTCGTCATCCATTTGTTCTGTACTTAAATGTTTTGCAAACGAGTGATTACTGCCGTAAATACTTATATTTTGTAGATTACTTTCTCTTAATAAGAAACTACCCAATTGAACAGAATCAATATAAAATTCAATTATTTCTTGATCCGCTGTTAGTCCTATCATATAAGCAACAGGGCCAAATTCATCTGAAGAAAAAATATACTCTCCCATTATATTTTCGTCTAAATCCGTATCAAGATTGGCTACAAATAACCCTGATTCAAGCATACAATTAATAGAAACAAATTGAGGAAATTGAGTATTCATTGATAAAGTTCCTGAAACAGGACAATCATAGGTAATCACATTATCAAATTCTGTGCTTTCACCATCGGTAATCAGATCAAAAATCACATCTAATTCAAGCCCGATTTTATGATGAAAACTTAATAGTTCTACATAATTCCCCGCAAATATTGGAGTGGTATAATCTGCAACTGACACATTATACTCCAACAACGTACTGCTAAACTCATCAACATCTGTGTTCGTATCTGTATCTGTATCTGTATCCGTTTCTGTATCCGTTTCGGTTTCTGTATCCGTTTCGGTTTCTGTATCCGTCTGTGTTTGCGTATCGGTAGCTGTATTGGTTTGGGTTGTGGTTTGTGTGCTGGTGTTATCCACCAAAACCCAATTTAATTTATCAATTGCCAAACAACTGTTCGTGTTTGAAGCTACTTGATTGTCCATATAGGCAATCACCCATGCAAACGGTGAGTTCCAGTTAACTGTAATTTCATTCACAGACCATGCTGAAATATGATCGATAAAACAAGTTTCAGGGGCACAACCTAATAAATTAGCTTGGGCAATCGGGTCTTGTATAGATGGATTTGGCCCACCAGACATCACACCAGCAGGTACTTTAGGATAATTGGTGTTTAAATCGTAAGCCCAAAAACGATGATGTGGATTTTGTAATGAGTTTTCACCGTAACCACTAACGTAAGAGAAGTTCATTGGGTTATTACCCATTAAATAAGCCAAAGAATTTGACATGGCATCCACATAACAGCTGTTACTTTTTCCGGTGATATCATTAGCCAATGCTAATACAATCATATTATTCACTAGCATTGAGTTGGAGCCCCAATCTAACTGGTTTGAATCCAATGCCATTGAGTATCCTGGAATATCAGCAACTTCTACATAGTTATTGGCCGCATTAACAATCAACACCTCACTATTTTGAATCATATTACTGTCAATATTAAACTGAGCACCTGCTGTGGCCATAGAGATCACACCAAGAATATTGGTTTGGCCCCAAGTAAACGTAGTGGCTGGAATCGTCGTAAATAATTCAGCTTTATTATATAAGTTGTGAATTTCTGAGTTAATAACATCCAGTTTGTAGTTATCTAGGCCAGTGGCTAAATAAAGTTCCGCCGCCGCCCAATAGAAATCGTCAACCACGTCATCATCGGGGTACATACCACCGCCGTTTTCATTACTCGCCGAATAAGCCGACTCTGGGATGTTACCTGCATCATCAAAATGACCAGCCAGCATAACCGGATTACTTTTAGCTGCTTCATACGCAGCTACTGCATGACTTAAACATAAATTTGCATAAGTGATATCTACATCTTTAAATACGCGATAACACTGGGCGCCAGTAGCGGCCAAATTTAATGTGGCTGCGGTAGTAGGTGGGTGGATATAACGAGTTTGGGGATCGTCTTTAGGCTCTAATGGTAATCCGGTCCAACCTAAATCGTGTATTTTGTGATACACCATTCCTGCGTTTAATTGACCTTGAGGGATTTGCATTTTAAAGAAGAAATCCAATTCAAATTTCACTTCATCAAGAATATCTGCCAAACCGTTGGTTCTTTCGCTAAGGGGTAACGTCATACTGCCATCAGAAAAATCGGCACTATAAACACCTTTATACAGCGAATGTTCGTATAGATTTAACAATGTCCAAACAGAGATTCCGCCGTTAACCACGTATTTACCATGATCACCAGCATCGTACCAACCACCACTAACATCCACATTTGTACGACAACCAGCATTAGATAACGTTAAAGAATCACTAAGGTTATTTGGGTTTGATTTACAAGAAAAAGTATTCACTGCATTGTCACTTAAGTGACCAGCATTACGTGCATGATCAGACCCTACCACTGAGGCCTCAATATCTACACCACTACGGTTATGATAAAAATAAGCTAACGCCTCATACTGAATATCTTCAAGAATATTGTTAGAAATATCAAACGGGAAACTACTTATAAGTGTTCCAGCTTCGTCAACTTCTACTCTGTAATTAATACCGGATCCTGTATAGCCGCTAAAATCGATTTGATGTAAATATTGGCCAGAAGCTATATCAGGGCCAATATTTGTGGTTTGCCCCGACAAGACTGTCGTATAATTATTGTCTTTTAATATCCAGTTTCTACTTGTATTTGTATTGCTTTCACTGACCATCTGATAGGTGGCCAATTTGCTTAAATTTGGGAAATAACCCAATTGGTTAACCGCAATAAAAGCACCGTCTCCATCACCGGGTTCATCAATAATATCATCTGTTAATACAATATTATCAAAACAAATTGATTCATTTATAGGCAAGGAATGCCCTACTAATAATCGAAAATCAACTAAATTATTAGTCCCATCACTAACATAAAAATTTTCTTTTACCTGAATAGGTGCCTCATCTAAGCGGCTAGTAACATTCACATAGCCATCAAACACCTGAATATCACCACTATCTTCGTCCATAACATCATAAACTAAGTTTAAATCAACGGTTGACCAAACATCAAAACTGACTTGATAAGTAGTGTTATCAGCTGAAAAAGGAATACCTGTTTGACGTAAATTTATATTCCACCCTGCATCACCTGCTATGTCGGCTTCGATACACATACGACCCTGTCCATCTATATAACCCGAACCGGAAGTACCGCCCCAAAAATTAGCAGCCCAACCAGTAGATCCGTTATCAAAATCACCATTTTCTATTTTATCACCAGCAAAACTGTGCATTGAGCACACCGATAATAAGGAGGCGAGCAGAGTTATTTTTTTTATTTTTGACATATTTTTTTCTCTAATCAATCAATTGAATTAATTATCGATAACACGAGGGGATATCCATAATTTGTTTAAGCGGCAAAATAACAGATTCACTCAAAAAAATCTCATTTGTTCATTAATTAATCAATATAAATTGTTAGATTTAATAACAGTTGGATAAGAATGGGTGTTGTGCTTTTTTAAGAATATTATCAGGAGTTTTTTAATTAATAAAACGATTGTATTTACTGAGAATAACTATCAGGTATTTGATAATAAAAATTAACTCTAACCATCAAAAATAATAATGTAAATTTTGTGGCAACTTTAAGATCGTACCAAAAAAAACACCATGTGGCTGATGGGAGGCGAACTTCTAATGTAGCTGAATAACAGCAAGTTTAAAGGATCATTCGCAAAAACCATTTTGATCAAGTCTATCATCTTGCCAATTTAGCTTTTAAATTCAAGATTATACACGTTGAATTCTATTTATCGTTAAAAATTAATGAGCTTGATGACACTAAATATTTAACAAAAAGTAATAAAAATACAAAAACTTGTTTATATTAAACGTGAAAACCTCAATTTATCAGTTAACAACAAACTCATCAGTTTTTGATTATCAATTAACTTGGGGTCATCTAATAACTCATCCACAGACTTACCCGAATAACAAGTTAAGTTGTTTTGTTTATTCGCTGACTTTACAAACAACGAATAAGAGTTATTTTCTTGATTATAAACTGGTAATACCAAGTTTTTTTCAGGTGTCGAGCTTTCTTCATGATTGTAATAACATCCAGCAAACCCTGCCCCAATATCATCATGAATTTGACTATTTATTATCTGTTCGAATATTTTAACTAATTGCATCATTGAGCTCCTCTACAGGGTTCGCTGTTGTTTATGTTTATAGACTAACTATAAAACAAACTAGCTGAACCTAGGATTAAGCAGTGAAAATCATTTTATTATCATTCGATTTTTCATTAATTACTCTGAAGGATTCTATAGTTAGGAATCCTGAGGTTTGAGTCTGATGCCTTGAATTAAAAATAGTCAGATTAAAGACATGACTTTGATCATTTAAGCTGCAGTTCGACAAGGAAAAAACTGAAGGATAGGTAAAAAATGAGCAAAGTCATATTCCAACTAATAAGGACACTTTAAAATATTTAAATTAATTTGCATCCGATATTACAAAACGTTCGTTCCTATACAACACAATAATTAAACAACCCCATTAAATAGGAATTAATATGCCTCATATAAATAGATTAATAACACTAACAAGCCTATTGGTTTTATCAGTATCGTTAACAAGTTGTAAAGATGACTCAGCTATTCAAACAATAGAAAATACAAACAACGACTCCACAATAAAATCTATTAACAAAATCATAACTGACATAAACGATAACGATCCACCAAATACTACCAATAATGCAGCTCCAGTTTGTGTGATTACTATAAACGAAACAGCTGTATTCTCAGAGTCCTATGACCCAGAAGGAATTTCAGCAATGCTGTATTGGACTGTAGATAACAAAGTGTTTAACAAAATAAACTCATTCACTATTTCCGCACAAAACTATACAGGCACACAAGACGTCACATTGTATGTATATGACGGGAATTCAATTGCTTATTGCACTAAATCAGTCGAGTTTAAATCATCAACGTCAGACTCGGGTTCAGATGATTCAACTGATGACTCTGATGCAGAAAACAACTACCCATACGATTATTAAACAAAGGTGGGTTAACCAAAAAAACTATTAGTTGGATAAATAATGACACGCAGGATGTAAATAAAATGGATAACAGTTAATCAAGGAAACTTAGTTTAGAAAAATAGAAAATGGAACAATTGATACAAAGGACGATTTATTATTAGTAAAACTAATTGAAGCAAGGTAAGGAAACCTTGTTGATATTACTTAATATATTAAAATTTTTTGAGCACGATATAACCTTAATATTCAAAACTAAAAACTAAAAATTTAGGGGGTATCCACTTTTGGCTATTTCACTCAGACAGGTAGAATAGAACTTATTGTCAAAACATGACTCTTACAAAGCGAGAGAGAGAGTAACTAAACTAATATTAGTTTGTGTTTGACTATACAAAATATAAAACTCACTCTAGGATATTAAATACAGTTGTCAGAAACAGTAAAATTTAAAAAAACTTTCTAATTAGCAAGTATATAAATAATCAAACATAAAAGTCTAGGAATCATAATTGAATACTTTAAAATCATTATTATTTTTTATCAGCATTAATGTATTTTCTAATACATTTTGTTATTCACAAAGCAGCTTTGAAATCCCAAAGAAAATAGATAATTTATATTTATTAATTGAAGATCCAACCGCCCATCCATTCCAAGGATTTTACCCCCTACCTGAACAAAACGAAAATTGTAGAAAGTTAATGGTTTCGCAGAGTTTATCTGAATTTTCAACTTATCATTTATCCACAGTTTATGTAGATAACAGCCCTATTAATCAGCAACCGAAAAACACTTATAACTACAACGTTAAGTTAGACAATCAATCATTCAACAAACAACCGATTAAAGAAACGGCCAAACAACCAATCAAAGAATTAATGCTTAATAATGGATTAATCATTAAAAGTGAAAGTGAATATATAAATACAACAGGTATTAAATCTAATAATATTAATTGGAATGAAGATTACATATTTATGTTTTCGAATAGTAAATATAATGATGGTTATGGGTTAAGTTCAGGTAAATATATTGATGGAATCAAACACGACAAAATAAATAACAAATACATTCTTAAAGTTATACAGAGTACATATTCAAGAAATAAATCACCACAACAAGGAACAGTCGCACCACATCGTATGAATAATAGTTCAGAAAGTTATATTAATTCGTATGTTGTTTTACCAAAGTCTGGTGGAGGACAAGTTGAAATAATTAACTGCCAGAGTCAATCGGATATAGAATATCAACGTTCTCATAGAAATGATCATCCTCCCATGTAAAATAAAAACTAAAACACTGAGCTTTTGATTTCAGCTTATTCCATTACTATTATGGGCAGGAGAAGCACGTTCTAAAGTCATAAATTCGATTAGAGCATGCAGCTAAGTGGCTATAACCACTCTTTTTTCGTGGTTTTAATTTTTGATTGCGATCCTTTTGTCTCATTAGCTAAAAATAGCCAGTATCATTTTTCAACAACTCTGTTTATTTGATATACGTGTTTTGACCAATCTTAGCTAAACGTATGTTTAAAAAATGCTATTAAAGCTGAAATAATAATAAAACTAAAAATACCAGAAGATAAACCATTTGATTTTTTTTCGTTTATTTGAATATTTTTAGATTTAATAACGAGTTTTTTCGTTGTTATTTGTTTTGTTTTATTCAATACAACAGGTTGCTGTGAGGCCATACATTTGTGATAAGCCTCTTCACATTCTTTATAAATACCCGGATATCGATTTTTTGAGAATTCCGACTTTTTATTTTTAAAGGCTCTGTTTATCGTTTTTATATCCGAGTTTTCATTTATGCCTAATCTTAACCAATGATCCATTGTCCATCCTTAATTTAAAGGTTCTAATTTTAGAAAATACTATGTTATTCACTGATTTAAACTTTACAGTTTTTCATCCGAAAAGTATGTTTTTATCCACAAACTGGTTATAACCCATTTTTTACTACTTAGAGGTCGACTATATTTGGTTCGATTAATTCGAACGATTGTATTTCAATACTAAATATCTTTTCGACAATAAAGAAAGCTTTATTATTGTCTAAATAATACGACCTATTTTAATCAACCTACTTTAACAAACAATAATACCAAAACAAACACAAACACAAACACAAAGCCATTTCCTTAAGACATAAAAAAGGCCAGTACCGAAGTAGCAGCCGTTTAAATCAGTTAACATTAGCTATTTAGCCCCACTTTGTGTGCCGACTAGTTCTTTTTTTCTTACTTATTAAGTTTATTCATTGACTGAGCACTAGGTTTGCAATTCTGTTTTTAAGTGTCATCACATCAAAGCCGTCTTGGTTACTCAAAATAACAATCATTGCCTTTTGCTTAGGAAACCTAGAAATCACGGTAGAAAAGCCATCAATACCCCCTCCATGTCCGTATTCAAGGCCAAAGATAGTTTCTTTGATCCCCCAACCTAAACCCATTACTACTTTGGACTTTCCTGTACCCACACTTAATGCATTTTGATCAGTCGAATATATCTTTTGAATACTGCTTGCACTGATCAGCGATGAGTTATACAAGGACTGATCCCAAAGATAAAAATCCGTAACCGTTGATGTTAGAGAACCTGCGGCATAAGGGATTAACATATTTACAGAATTCTGCGCTATCTCCTGTTTATAACCAACTGCCTGCACTGGGTCACTTTGAGTCGAGTATGCATAACTGCTGCGACTCATATTAAGTGGTTTGAATATCTGAGATTGAATATAATCGGCATAACTCATACCTGATACTTTTTCGATAATGAGTCCAGCCAAAATATAACCTGAATTTGAGTAACTGATTTTTGAGCCTGGTTCAAAATTTAGTGATTTATCTTTAAACATGTCAACGATATCTTGAGTTGATAAATTCAATTGTTTTATTTCATGCCACTCATTAGTAAAATCGTATAATCCTGCTGAATGAGTTAATAGGTGATTAATGGTTATCTCAGAACCGTTAGGAAAATCAGCTAGGTATTTTGCAATAGGATCATTGATGTTTAATAACTGCTGTTCTTGTAATTGCATCATTGCCAGTGCAGTAAATTGTTTGGTTAATGAAGCCATGTAAAACTGTGTTTCTGCTGTATTACTAATTTGTTTTTCCTTATTTGCGAACCCATACCCAGCAGCGTGAATAATTTTATTGTTACGACTAACAAGCACCGACCCTGAGAAATCAATAGCATTAAGGTATTCACGAAGTGATTGATCTTTTTTAACCTTAGGAATTGAATTACAGCTAATAAGAAAAAACAAACGACACTTAGAAAAATCGACTTCAGCATAAACCTTTTACTTTTATAATTTAATGGGAATTAAAAGACCCACAATTAACTCTTTGGTTCTACCAAACATATAATTTTATTAAAAAATATTCTATACATTCTATTTAATAATATTTTTTATTTTCGAGTATTATTTATATTGATACTCGAAAATAAAAAATTGTTACTAGCACTTTTTAGTGTATTAAGTATTGGAATAATTCATCAGTCAGCTTATATAATATTGGTTTGTGCTGAATCTATTTACCATACTTATTAACTGTCCTATATTTTATAAAGGAATCGTCTAATACTGAAAGCAGTACCATTGCGACACAACCATTTTTAATATTTTTACATTCCGTAGTTATATAGAATTGCAAGATTGATTTCGTATTTTGATGTACGAAATCAGTTGCCCCCCCATTAAATTATTATTCGTAATATTGCGTGAGCTGCCAGTATGGATGGATGCTTGATTGGCGACTAAACTATAAATTTAGATATATCTACTGCACTAAGCACAAGACCATTCTTCATGAAGAGGGAAAGCAATTTGGCCTGCCTATGGTAGCGTGCTCATTACTAAAGGTGTGATGTTAAATCACTCTTTTATGAGCAAAACTTAATAGTGCTCCACCCAAGCGATTAATTTAAATTTGAACTATATTTAATATAAATAATTTAAGTGAGTGCTGAAAATGAATAAATTACGTCGAGACAGTATAACTGAAGAAGATTACACAATTTTGGATTACGGTTGGGATGATAGAGTTGAAGGAAAACATAAAAACGATAATCCTTACGCCATTAACAATTGGAAACATTACGATTGGGAGGAAGGTTGGGTGAAAGCTGACGAATCACCGGATATTGAACATTAATACAAACGAAGGGTCATTTTGACTCGGTAATTATTACGTTGAGCCATAATTTAATCTCTTAATTCAATTATATGGATCATAGCTGGATTAAATATTTCGCTCAAAGAACATAAAGGCAAAGAACATAAAGAAGAACATAAAGGGAGCTCCACTTTTGGATATTTGTCACAAACAGTGGCCTAAGCGGTAGAGTTATTGATCAATCATTTAATCCCAGAACACTCAGGCCACTAATTTAGTGGCCTTTTTTGTGACGGTCCATTACACATTGCACGTAGCACTTCCATGTTTTAAATGTAAAATGAACGTTAGAGTTGAGTTTTACGCATGTGGTGTAGAACTCAACAAAGATTTCTTTCGAAAAAGTATTGCCTAAGCGATTACCTTTTTATACGTTTTAAGGCTCACCCCCTCAAAACAGAATTTTGTCGATGGAGATACAATTCTAATAGGTATTTAACCGTATAAGTTATTAAGTATTAGGTGAGAAATCACAAGAGTAGAAAATAAAAAAATGGCTAGCCTACAAAACAGAAATAGTAGTTAGTTAATACAGTGTATTGATTAACTTAGTGCCATTCTACTCTGAGCAATGGTTCAGAGAGCGGAATGCATTTGGATTATCCACAAATGCATTAAAACGGTTAATTATTCTATTGTTTAGAAAATAAGTTTATTGATTATCCTATACTTTTTTTAATTCTATTTCAATTTGTGGAATGAGCTCTTTATGTTTTTTATGTAAAAAATTCATAAGTGGGACCTTAACAATAGGATCACCGTGGTTGATAAAATCGGTGATATTATTATTATATGCTATGGCTATAATTTGATTCGGAAAAACAATAAAATCCGCTCGACCTGAACCTATCATTTTTACAGACGAGTCTAAAGATTTCACATAAATGGTTTTAATGTTGTATTTTTCCGCAAAGTTTTTTTGAAATTGCACACCATTAATAGCCACCATATATAAATGTACAAAATCGTCGGTTTCGCTGTAATCTAAACTTGCTTTGCCCCAAACATATATATCCAAAAATGAAATCGGTACATTAACGGGTAATAAATTTGGTGCTTGCTCTGTTATATTAATGATTCTAAGTACTTCACCATCAATATCTCCATTATTACTCATTATTAACGAGCGTGTTGGGGGCAATAATGTAATGGTTAAATTGTGCCCAGCTTGTGAATATGCCTGTATTAATTGTTGTTCCAATAATGGCAGTACATCTTTTACAGTTTCTGATTGAGCCAGAGTAATATTCGTTGTGTATGATAATGAGCTGAAAAGAAATGTGCTTAAAAATATAACTGGCAGTTTAAAGTTCATATTGTACTCACTTAAAAAATACTCACTTAAAAAATTAATTTTAACGTCACTGCTTAATATTAGACTAAAAAATACCAGTGGGATCAGAGTAAATTAAAATTTATTTTACATAACTTAATCTATTATTTATCAGCGGAAACGTTCAATAAGAACAACATGACTAGACGATATCGATTTAAAACAATCAATATTCAAGCCAACCCACTCCAAAGTAGGGAATATAAAAAACAAAAAAACAGAGTCATAAATAAACTGGCTCGATTGTTACTGTTTAAGGCAGTTATTTACTCTGAGCTGAATGGTTCAGAACTACTCCCACTATTCACAACCACTGCTCACGTTTACTTATAAAAAAGTCGATAAAGGCACGCACACTTTTTTGTTGTTGGCTGGTTTGATGGTAATACACAAACACTTCTGCGTTGGGTAACCAATAGTCCATTAATATTGGTTTTAATTTATTTTGCGCAACAAATTCCTTCACCTTATACACATCGTCTCCGGCATTTATCAGACCTAAACCACTGGCCGCCATTTCAATCTGACCAGTTACAGTCGACACCACTGTTTGTAGTGGTACATAATGCGGCTGTTTTACGCCTGTTTCGTCGGCTTTGTATAACAGCAATAAATTGTCTGGTTTGTTATGTAAATAACCGATAATTTTGTGGCCATCTAAATCATCAGTGGTTTTGTGTGTGCCGTATCGTGCCAAATATTTCGGTGAGGCAAACACACCACAACGTGATCGCCAAAGTGATCGACTTTTTAATCCACCATACTTCACCCCCAGATATTCCCCTACTCCCCAAAAAATATCACAGACATCCTGTTTGAGTTCAATCATATTCTCTTGTATATCAAACTTAAGAGTCAGTTTTGGATACTTCTCATGAAACTCATCAAGCCAAGGGAAGACGGTTTCTTGATAAAACTCACTATATTGAGCCACTATCCTCAACTCACCAGTTACTTCATCTTGTTGCCCATTGGACCATAACATTAACGCCTCATGTTGCCCGATCACTTGCTGGGCTTTTTCTCGAAAGTTACGCCCAAAACTTGTCAGAGTTAACGTTCGGGTTGTGCGCTCAAACAGTGCCTGGGCCAACTGGGTTTCTAACTTAGAAACTTGTTTGCTCATTGCCATAGAAGTTTGGCCATGGGCTTGAGCTGCAGCCGTAAAACTGCCGTGTTCAGCTACCAGATCAAAGGCAACTAAAGTATCAATCTTAAACATCCGATCCACCTTATTATTATCTTGTAATTTTATTATAAACTTTTAGTTTCGTTATATTAAATAACGATACCATTAATCTTTATAGATACAATGTTTATAATTTGCTTATTAAAATTAATCACAAAGGCAAACCAATGAATATTTTAGAAATTGTATTATGGGCTTTTTTTATACTTACACCGCTATATGTTTATTTCACCCATGAAAAAGAAAAACAAAACGTAATCAAACAACTTGTTACACGAAGCAAAACGTATATTTATTGTATTATGTTTATGTTGTTGCCCACATTACTGCTACTTTTTTTAGTGGCTCAGGGTCATATTCCTGCAAAATCCATTGGTTTAATTTGGCAACCAAGTATTACCAATTTAATCGCAGTTTTCTTAATCATTGTGTTTATCGTTTATTCTATTTTAGGTTTAATTAAGCTACGCAAAGATACAAGTAACGATGAAAAAATTATCAAATCGTTGCATTATGTTAATTGGTTGATGCCACGAAAACCTGCCGAGTTAAAATTATTTGTATTAGGTCTGTCAGTAAGCGCTGGAGTCTGTGAAGAACTGTTATTTCGTGGTTATCTACTGAATGAGTTAATGAATTTTATGCCTGTGTATGCGGCGGTTATTCTGTCTAGTTTGATGTTTGGTCTACCCCATCTATATCAAGGACCTATCCATGTATTACGCACTGCCTGCATGGGGGCTTTTCTAGCAATTTTGTATCTTGTTTGTGACTCTATATATGTACCGATTGTGCTGCATATATTGTTTGATATGTACGGCGGATTTTTAGCTTATTTAGTATTAAGTAGAAACAAACAACAACTAGCAACTGGCTAAAGTCAGATGAATTTAATTAAGTGGCCGAACCATCGACCACTTAATTTTATATAAATGTTTAACAGAAGATTTAATAATAACGTTTAACAGTAGATATAAGTTAATAATAAGTCAGATGGATCAAAGCATAAAACCTCAGATTTAATAACCATCAGGGTTACAAAATTTCACCGGATTCCAAACGGTTTTCTAAAAATAGTAGAAAACAACTGACTAACCCATTTTGTGAATCCCGTTTTAGATCCTTTTTTAATTGAGTGTATTTTATTGGTTATTTTAAAGAACCTAGTTAACAAGATGTTAGACACAACCCTCTGAACTTATTGCCAAAACGAAAAAACCGACAATCGGTGATAACAGCAAAAATACAGCTTATTTTTAGTGTTATTTATCCCATTACAACAACAGCCAAACTATATTATAAGGGTGAAGTTTTATTTTAGTTTGATAAAAAAGGCAATGTTATGAGTAGTGCAGCATCAACCATCACAGTATTTTACGATGGCGCTTGCCCTAAATGTATAAAAGACCGGCGTTTCTACGAACGCCTTTCTGGGCAAGGTGACAAATACGTTAATTGGTTAGACATTACAGGTAAAGATGCCTTGTTAATAGGTTTAGGTATAGATCCGCTCAATGCTTTGTCTGAACTTCATATTCAACTTTCAACTGGTAAAATCTTATCTGAATTAGACGCTTATATCGTATTAATGCAACGGGTATGGTTATTAAAAGGGCTCGCTTGGTTGATATCATTACCTATCATCCGTCCTTATTTATCAAAGCTTTATCATAAATCTGTGCAAAATCGCTTAAAAACCTCGGGACGAATATAACCTCTAATCATGTGCTGAATAAAAACATTAACCGTTACAGCTGAAGTAGCTGTTTGCCTATCAACAATTCAAGCATTGATGAGCAGTTTTATCATTTTTAAGGCTATGTTTTAAAATTGTGTTGCTGCACTTGTAACAACTTGAATTCAAACAGTTTTTCCACTTCAGTTTTAATATC
>JALJPK010000124.1 GCA_022968985.1 Pseudomonadales bacterium
CCCACATTTTACAGCAAAGGGATTATAGTTGGATTGATTGGGATTCATTTTCCATCGATGAAAACGAAACGGTTAATTTTCAATTATTAAACGAGCAAGGTATTAGTGTAAATCGTGTAGTAGGTAACGATTTAAGTGAAATTATGGGGCAGTTAAATTCAAATGCGAATGTGTTTTTAATTAATCCCAATGGTGTATTATTTGGTGAAAACTCACAGGTTAATGTCGGTGGATTATTTATAAGTGATCATAACTTAAATAATGAAGGGCAATTGTCATCATCAAATAACACTCAAGGTATTACGTTATTAGGTGAAATTAACAGCAAACAAGATCTATTGGTTTTAGCCAATAGAATTAAAAATGAAGGACTGATTCAAGCAGAGAATATTGATTTTTTAGTGAATCAAGGTGCCTTATTACAGTTAGATGATACAGGTTTAGTATCGGTATTAATTCCAAGCACAACTCAAAATGAAAACAGCACAAACAACTGGATTAAAAATTCAGGGGTGTTAATTGCCAACGGTAATATTTATATTGGCAGTGCTAATATAAACGATTGGTTAAATCAATTAAATAATAATACAAACCTCAACATTGAACTGACTGGTCAAATTGAAGCCTCAAAGATTGATGTATTTGGAGAGGACATATTTCTAGATGACGCAGAATTAACCGCGCAATTAATCAACATAGAATCGTCGCATCAAATCATTATTGCAGACTCTATTTTAAACACAGAACAGAGCGCACAAAATAGCGCTGAAATTAGAATTCGAGGCGAAGAAATTCAAATAATTGATGATTCAATTATACAAACTAATAGCGGCAAAATAACAATTGGTGGCGAGTTTCAAGGCGGAAAATTAATCAATAATGAACCCAACAATAATGCGCAATTTGTGTATGTTTCTAGTTCAGTAAAAATAAATGCAGATGGCAATAAACAATTTAATGATGGCGGCGAAGTGATTATTTGGTCAGACGATACTACTGTGTTTTCAGGTGATATCAGTGCACAAGCTTATGTTGATAAAGGCAATGGAGGATTTGTAGAAGTTTCCGGTAAACAGACATTAGTATTTAGAGGCGATGTAGATACCTCTGCCCAAAATGGGCAAACAGGACAGTTATTATTAGACCCAGATGTAATCACCATTGCAAATGGAGCAGGTGTCTCGGCAGATACAGATGGCGTAGTGGCTTATACCGATTACGCAGGCACTGATATTACTATTTATGAACAGGATTTAGAGGCAATTTCTGCTGGTACTAATATCAGTTTACAAGCGGATGAATCAATTTTTATTAATGATTTAAGTGATGGAGCACTCACCCTCAATCAAACTGGCTCAGTCATTTTTACAGTTTCGAATGATTCAGGTGAAGCGCGTTTTGAAATGTTAGATACTAACGACACAATTGAAATGACTGGTGGTGGCAATTTAGGTATCGCGTTATTTGGTAATGTTTCTATTTCAACTCCAGCAGAACAAACAGCCACCATGATTTTAGGCAACATAGATTTCAGCGCAGGAGGTTCAGTTGATTTAAGAACTAATGTTCATGGTGCTGGTATTACATCCGATGAAATGACACTTTCTGTTCGAGACATTAATATCACAGGCGACGGAACAGTAATTATTTTGGCTGATAATACTGAAGATACAGATGTGGGTCTTGTTACTATAGATGTCGGTAATATCACCGTCACAGGCACGGGAGGCGCTAATAATGTCAGCATTACAGCAAGTAATGATAATTTAGCAGCGTTAGTTTCTGGTGCAGCAACTGTTAATTTAAATGGTGATCTCAATATTGCGGGCACCGCTCACACAGTTACTATTCAAGGGTTAGAAGATACAGTGGCTGGTGGAAGTAGTAATAGTTATGGCGATATCAATGTGCTCGGTGGACAAATAACTTTGTCTGCTGGCACATGGAATTTATTAGACCCAGATAACCATGTGCAAGTTAACTCAATGACTAATTTTTCAGGTGGTGGTAGTGGTGTAGATTTAACTGCATTTACAACAGATAGCATAATAGGTAATGCTAATAGTTTAACCATTGCCAACTCAGGGGCTCATAACCTGGCTTGGGATGAATTTACAGATATTAATTTTTTATTTTATAGAACGGATGCAGACCTTACATTATCTGATGTGGGTACTGGCACCAATAAAGATATCAACAATACCCAACTGGCATTAATAGATGGCTCGGTTCAAAGGCTCACATTACAAGCAACAAATAATATCACCAGCACAAATGCAGTGATTGCAACACAATTGGCGTTACGTGCAGACAGAGACGGTGATGGATCAGGTACTGTTATTTTAAATGGATTAAATACAACCAATCAAGATTTAACGATATCCGGTGCCGATATTTCAGGAGACGGCAGTGCAACAGATGTTGGCTCAGGGTTATTAACCATTGATACAAATGGTAATGGGCAAGCCATTTCAGTTAATGGATCAGATACTTTTAATATAGAAAACGCTGTGTGGAATGCTTTTAATTCTACTTTAGGAGTAACCATTGATGATTCCAGCCATATTACATTTGCTGCAGGTTCATTAAACAATAATGTTATTTTAGATGGGTCATCAGGAACCGGTGTGACTATATCGGGTGCAGCCAAAACTTGGGCAGGAGCCAATACCTTACAGTTAATAGGCGACAGTTTTATTCAAACTGATATTACAATGAGTAATGTGGCAAGTGTGTTAGATGTTGATGGTACTTTATCTTTGGGTGTCTCTAATGCAAGTGCAGGAGAAAGTATAACCTTAACGGGGGACTTTGATTTTTCAGGGACAACTAGTATCGATTTATTAATGGATACAGGTGACAACGTATTTATTGATCATAACGGCAGTGCAGCACTTGATTTACCTAACATAATATCCAGTAATGGCGACCCATTGTTAGATGTAGACTCAGACAGAAGCGCCACTATGGCAGGATTTGAAGGTGGGGTTTTAATTGTCACCATCGACTCAAATAATAATGGTAATAATTATTTTAATACAACTGGTACCTACGATATAGATGGATTTTCACTTTCTGGTACAGGCACAACCGATACAAGTACGATTGATGGCAACTGGACAATTGATGGCAGTGCCAGCTTATTTAATTTAGACACGGTTACTTTTTTAAATGATGCCTTTATTGCAAATGGTTCAATGTCGTTACCGACTACTTCTACATTAATATTGGGCACCAGCTCCACGGCATTTGATTTAGGTTCCACCACCAGTAATGTCATTTTTATTGATGTATTAGGTAATCGACCACTAAATATTACGGCTGCAGGGTCGATATCAGGCGGTAGTATTAATGTGGCATCAAGAGCGCTGAGTATGATCAGTGATTCTGATTTAAGCGGGGATGAATCGATAACTACCACTTTTATTCAAGCTGGTGATTTAACCTTGGCAGGGGATTTTGATTGGAATTTTAACCCTGTGTTGTCTGGCGATTATATTCAAACAAGAGGGGATGTGTTATTTGACGACGCCATAGTGAGTGCTTTTACAATTGATTTAACAAGCGCCGGTATCGTCAGTTTTTCTGGTAGCAGTAATACCTTAGAAGCGCGCTCCGGAGACATTAATGTTGTTAATCTTATTGATGATGGATCCAATGCAAATTTAATTATACAAGCCACTGGAGCGATCACTGCAAATACAATCGTCACGGCTTTAGGGGATTTAACCTTAGAATCTGACACGGATGCAGCAGGCTCTGAAATGACTTCTTTAAATGACTCAAGCGGAGGCTTTTTAAATTTAATTAACAATACAACGTTAGATGGCACTTTTAATTACACAGATATAATAAGTACAGGTAATGTGATTTTAAATGATGTCAATATCACAGTTGATAATCTAGATAACAGTACCTGGTCTTCAACAACATTAACTGGCATTAACAATGTTATTACCGCGAGTGCGGGTAATATTATTTTTGATGATGTTTCAGGCACTTCAGCAGATTTAACTTTAAATGCAACGGGTTTAATAACTGTAAATAATTTAACGACAGGCACAGGTGATCTGTTATTACAAAGTGCAGCCAGTGTGGTGATTAATAGTATATCCACAGCTAATTTTTATGTGCAAATAGACAGTGATGACAATGGGTTGGAGTCGTTTTTAAGTAGTGGTACAAATATTGTGACTGATTTAAATATTGTGGGCACCAGTGCAAACGATAACGTAAATTTTGATGGGTTGTGGACAATTAATGGTGATGTGAGTACCACAACTTTGGATACATTTAATATCATCAATGATGAATTAACTGCCAATAGTTTTGATTTTACAGGGGCGAATCTTTTAGATTTTGCCACTGGTAATCAACATGACATGAGCGCAACAAGCGGAGATATTAAACTAAGTAACTTAACTTCAGATCGCCCTTTGAGATTCACAGCAAGTAATACAATATTTTTAAGTGCAATAACCAGTACAGACATGAGAGTAAAGTTAACAGCCGATGATGTCACCGGTGACGGCAGTGCCATTAATTTGGGGTTAGGTGAGCTGTATTTTCAAACCAATACAGGTGAAACAAAATTAACTGTGGGTGATGCGGGGGTGGATACTTTTACTATTGAAGCCAATATTTGGGATAACTTAACAGTTGGACAAATTTCTTTAGATACAATTGGGGCAGGGGATACTATTACGTTTCTTGAAGATACGTTACCTGCTAATTTATTTATTGATGGTTCTGCAGGTGTATTAACTTTTTCTGGTGCTGCAAAAAACTTCATAGGTTCAACTATTACAACCGATACCGATGTTGTATTTCTACAAGATTTCACATCAGACAGCGTTATTGATATTGATGGCTCTGTAATCATTGGTGCTGCAAACACAACCGCTGGAGACAATATTAATATTATTGCGCCACTGTGGTTTTCAGGTGTCACGGATATTCAATTATTAGGTGACACTGGTGATAGTGTAAATTTAACAAGCATTGGCACAACGGGTATGCAAGTCGCTAATGTTAGTAGTATTAATGGTGCAGTGGATTTGGTTTTATCATCCCAAGTGGGCATGGATTTAAATGGATTTGAAGGCGGGACATTAACTGTAGAAATCGATTCTAATAATGACAGCACAAATACATTAACAACAATTGGTAATTATACACTCAGCGATTTTACATTAAACGCAAATGGCTTTGATGACGATGCATTAATTGATGGTAATTGGGTGCTCAGTTCTGCTGTAAATATTAATAACATTTCAAATCTTACTTTTTTAAATGACAGTTTTGTGGCCAATAATAATTTAACTATTGCGGCAAATACATTAATTTTAGGCACTGACCCCACAACATTTAATTTAGGATCTACAACGGGTAATGTCACTTTTGCCAATTTAAACTCAGATCGAGCACTTAATATCACGGCGGCAGGTAGTATTGTTTTTGACCAATTAAATGTTAATACACATAATTTAAATCTAACCAGTAACAGTGATTTAAGTGGCGATGAAAACATAACAGCTAACCTTATTTCGGCAGCTGACTTAAATATTAATGGCGATATATTGTGGGACTTTGATGTGATACTAACAGGTGTTTACAGCCAAAACTCTGGAGATGTGATTATAAATGATGCAAGCCTAACCGCATCAAATATTGACTTTTCAAATGCAGATTCTGTGTTGTTATCGGGCTCTAATAATACATTAATCGTTTTGGCAGGGGATTTAACATTAGACAATTTATTAGACGATGGCAGTGCTGCTAATTTAAACTTAAATGCAACGGGTGTTATCATTATCAATAATATAGATACTGCAATGGGTGATCTTGTAATCGATAGTGACACAGATAATAGTGGTAATGAAGGTATATCAATCACCCAAAGTAACGCAGGTGATTTAATCTTAAATGATCAAACCAATCTATTGGGTAATAATGTTTTTGCATCTCTGACTAATTCGGCTAGCACTATTTTAAGTAATAGTGAGTTAACCTTAAACTCATTAAATAATAACGATATCGTATTTAATGGTACTCAAAACAACTTAAATATCATCAATGGTAACTTACAAATAAGTAATATTAGTATTGCCGATAATTCACAGTTAAATATTAGTTTAGGTGCCGGTGAGCATGTTGTATCGACTATTAATAATAATCAGGCCGATATTGAATTTACTGCAATAGACATGACTATAAATCAGAATTTAAGCTTAAATGGTGATTGGAATGTTAATAATTTAGTTGTTAATGATTTAAATGACTTAAATATATTAGGTAATATCAACGTGGAAAATAACGCCGAATTACAAGTGCTTAACGACATTACAATCAATGATAATAGCTTAATAACAGTGTCGACAATAAATATCAACGCAGGTCGTGATGCAAAAATAACCGGATTGGTTTCATTGTCAGAAACCCTTAACGCGGTAAATATTACAGCGGGTCGAAATATTCTTGATGGTGGTGATAGTCAGTATGATATTAACGTATTATTAAAAGAAAACTATCAAGCCAATGCAGTAGGAGTAATAGATAACTTAGAAATCATTTACCAACTTGAAAATAACAATAATATTAAAGAATTAATCGATGAAATTACATCAATTACAGATGATGAAATAATCATTGTAAAAGATGATACTCAGTCAACTGATCCAACTCAAAGTAATGAAGGCTCGGTTGGGGTATTACCTAATTATCGATTAGGGCTGACGTTTCCTGAATGTACAAACAAAAATAAAGATTGTGAAAAACACAATGCAATCAGTAGTTTTTTAGGTTCATTATTAATTGGTGGCAGGTTACCTGATTAATAATGTAGCCAAATGGATTAGTCCATAATAATCATTAATTAGCCTATTTGGTTAATGTTAAATAAACCATATTTTTTTAAAATAGAATTAATCAAATATCCAATAAAAATTCTTTTGGATTAGGATATTTTTTATTTAATCAAGGTGTGTATTTATGCAAATTATTAACAAAGTAAAAAAGCTTTTCTATAAACATAGTGAGGTCTCAGATAAAAGTAGAAAGGATAAAATTAAAAATGATAAAGAAGTCAATCGCTTTAATCAAAGTCCATTACATTTTTTTGCATTTCACAATGAAACAGAAAAATTAGAAAACTGTATATTAAAAGCAGTGGATCTTAATTTAATAGATAGTCTCGGGAAAACAACATTACATTATTGTGCGATGAATAATAATTTTGAAACAGTGTGTTTATTGTTAGCCAATAATGCTCGAACAGATATTACAGATATATTTGGTGATTTGGCATTAAAAGATGCTGTATTAAGTTCAAATGGCGATTTACGTTCAGTAGAACAGCTTTTACTTTGTGCCAGTGATATGCATTTAAAAAATATTAAAAATCAAAATGTATTGGAGTTAGTTGAGAAGATAAACGATAAAGAAGTACTTGTTTTATTTGATAAATACAATTTTTGTTGATGTTAATATTTAACCATAAAAAAATGTTATTAAGGTAGACATAAAATGCATAATCAAAAAGGGTTTACATTAATCGAATTAATCATGGTTATTGTTATTTTAGGGATATTAAGTGCCTTGCAGTTCCTAAGTTTGCAGATTTAGGCACCGCGGCCACTATCGCCACATTAGAGGGGATGGCCGCTACAATTAAAAGTTCATCTAAAAATATCTATTTACAGCAAGTTTTACAAAATGACATGGGAGATGAGCTTTCATCAGGAATTACTATAGATGGTGTATTTATTCAAACCAGTTTTGGTTATCAAGATGGCACTTCAGCGGATTTATTAGCCTCACTGCAAGGTGATGTTGCTGTAACGACAGATGAGACACAACCCTGTAACGATGCCGTTTATTGTTTAAATAGCCGAACAGCTGTGTCGGGTTGCCCTGGCTTAACAACAACAAATACAAATGGGTGTATTGTTATAGCTTATCCCAATGGATACCTTTGTTTAGATCAATGTTTTACTTATTATTGGTACTCGCAAGTTCAAGTGAATCTCCAGAAATAGGAGTAGTTAGTAGTGGCTGTTAAAATAATCTAACTAAAAAATTTAAAAGTAGTTATGGATAAAATTTATTAATATATTTAAATTAAAGATGACTTCTAAAAAAATATTAAATTTTATAATCATGTTAATCCCCATTCGAATGTTGTACTAAAACGTAGGCGTTAGATAATATTTTATTATGTAATTATAAAAAACACTTTCAGTTTTACGTATATTATCCCGTTTAGCCCAATTCAAGCCAACTCATCTCATCTCATCTCATCTCATCTCATCTTAATTTAACCTCATCATACTAAATGTATTTATTACAGAGGCTTAGGCCAAAGTATGAGTCAGTTTAACCATTTAGGTAATATTGTCAGAAGTGTTTTTGTTTGATAATCATGTTTTCTAATTACAAACGAATGTTGTGATTAATTAACTATATGGCATAACAAATTTTATATTGAGGAACAACGATGACAAACATTAAACCGATACAGATTAATTCATTCTGGCTGTTAGTTAATAACTTTTTAAATATTAGCTTTTTAAAAATTACCTTTTTAAATATTAAGTTTTCAAAAGGGAAAAAATCATGAACAAAATGACAAGATTATTAGCAGCAGGTTGCTTGGCATTAACCGTAGGTTGTAATGACAATTTTGACATAAATATATCAAAAAATTCAGATGATAATGTACCAAATGAAACAGTGTCAGAAGAAACAAGACAAGTAGAAACCGTACTAGATGAAAACACAGTAGAGCCCGTTATGGATGGAGATAATGGCAACAGTGATGAACCGACTGCACTCGATAGTGATAATGACGGTATTTTAGATGAATTTGATTTAGATGATGACAAGGATGGTGTTGCAGACACTATTGATGCCTTTCCATTTAATCCAGCAGAAGTGGCAGATAACGATAATGATGGTTTAGGTAACAATGAAGATTTAGATGATGACAACGATGGTGTTGCAGACACTATTGATGCCTTTCCATTTAATCCAGCAGAAGTGGCAGATAACGATAATGATGGGATAGGTAATAATGAAGATACAGATGATGACAACGATGGAGTAGCAGACATCGATGATGAATTCCCACTTGATCCTACACAATCAATGAGTGAGGTTTCAAAATTAAATTATGCAATCAAAACAGGTAATCCTGCATTTTTACCTGAAGATCGTGTTTTGATAGAGACTCGTATTCTTGATGAAATACAGTCCACTTTTACCCAGCAACAAAGTTTTTTGCAACAAATATATGCAGACAATGCAGTCGAATATAACCCAACAAGAAATTCATCTTATTTTACAATCACCGAATTAAAAGGCACTTATCCATTAGTGTTGGGTAACAAAGGTGAAAACTTAGCAGTAGCAACTCAAGTGGTCAATCAGAATAATGTAGCTTTTGGCCATAACATATTACTTAGTTTAAATGATGGTAATAATGCAGAGTTTGCACCAGCCATGGTTAATATATTGGCTTGGTTATTAAAACGTGAAAAGTCAGAGTTAGACGAACTTACCAACGTACGTTTTGTTATGGTGGATAATACTACGTTTATTAAAAGTAAAAATTGGCTAAATGGGCAGTTTCCAAACTGGGACATAATAAACTGTAACGATGCACAAACAGTTGAACTTTGTGCCACTGAACAGACAGACTTATTAATAACCTCAGCCTCAAGCAGTCTTTCGGATACCAACATTGCTCAATTAATGTTTAAAGTGAATGAAAATAAAATTCCTAAAATGTATGTGCACACAAATTCTTGGAATACATCGACAAATATTGATGTGTTAATGGCGTATTTTTCTATGCAAATGCCAGCGCGAGGAGCGGTAGGAAACTATTTTTCTCAAGATAAAGCCTTATGGAATAATTTTGAGGACATGTTGACTGCGGGCTCGAAAACTCAAGTGGTTAAATCGTTAATTAATCGATTTACAAGTAACAGTTTTGACTTTGACTTGGCCAGTTGTGAGCAAGGTTATTGGCATGATGAATGTGACAATATAACTGAGTATCAAAAGCAACTGGATGCTCCGCTTGTGAATATTCGCGTCATGATGAAATCATTAGATAACAATAAAATCGATGTATTCAAAGAAGAAGGTTATATCCTAGAAAAATTATTAGTTTTATTAGGTGATCATTATCGTCAAGATGTGAGTTTCCCAATGGACAAAACTGACACAAGTCTTATTGAATTCGCACGTTCATTATTTGCTGATAGTGCCGTAATGAATGTACGTGAATTTAATCCAGTGCAAAAGGATATGGGTACCTTTAGTCGCAGTGACTTTAGTCATATCACAGCTGTAGATAAAGTCGTCGAACTCAGCAGTAAACCAGATTTTAGATCTGCTGGTGTTTATGCTTTGCCCGGTCAAACCATGAAAATTACCCGATTGGATACAAGTGAGCTTAATACTAAAGTGTTTATTAATAGCTTACGCTTAGAATCCACCCTTGAGTTTAATGAATATGGTTACAGTCGCCCAAATTATCTTCAATCCACGGCTATTCCTATCAACAGTGGCGAAACTATTTACATGACCAGTCCTTATGGTGGTCCAGTGCAAATCAGTTTTGATCAAAAAGATTTAGCCGTTAGTTTTAAATTTGAAAATATTGGTGAACATCCTTATTGGAATGATGAATCGGATAACGAACAATTTGATGTTGAGCTAAACAAAGGCGATTACGATTGGGCAGAAGTGGCCACTCCAGGTTTTGAAGTGCACTCTAGTCTAGAGAAAATGCGTTCCACCTTGGAAAACCCAAATTGGAATACAGGTGCTTTATTATCCGCAGCCACCATGCAATATTTACACAATAACCCTTATCGTTTGGCTGGATTCCAAGGCCCAGGCATAAAACCGATTGATGAAGTGAATGATTTTGCTCAAAGCAAAGGGTTTACAATTAAAACTCTTGATCGAGTGCAACATATGAATGCCGATCAAGCCAGTTGTGGTGGTGGCTGTTCGGGTAATCCTTATGACGCTTTTTGGGCTTTTAATCCCATAGGTCATGGTGATATACACGAGTTAGGTCATGGTTTGGAAAACAACCGTTTTAAATTTAATAACAGTCAGTCTCATGCAACCACTAATTTTTACAGTTATTACAGTAAATTTAAATTCTATGAAAACACTGGCCAAGACGGCAGTTGTAAAAATAAACCGTTTAATGAAATGTTGAGTTTGTTACAAGAAAGCAAAACTAAGGCCGACCCATTTACGTTTATGCAAAACGCAATTGATTTTTCTCAGTGGAACAAAAGCCCAACAATAATGATTGAGTTAATGATGGCCGCTCAACAAGAAGGTGACTTACAAGAGGGTTGGAATATTATTCCGATGATGCATATTTTAGCTCGAGAATTTGATGTCGCTAGAAAATCAGATGAAAGCTGGGACATCAAAAAATACAGCCTAGGGTTTTCTCAGTACAGTCGTGAGCAAGCCGATAACATTGATAATAACGATTTTCTATTAATAGTTGTCGGTTATATCAGTCAGTTGAATTTAACCAATTACTTTAATATGTGGGGCCTAGAAACTTCAGCGAATGCAAAATCACAAGTAACCCAAGCAGGGTTTAAATTAATGCCAACAACGTACTATCTACCTGAAGTAGAAAATGGTTATTGTTATTCATTAACCCATCCAAGTATTAATATTTAAATACTTTAATCGATGAATATTTGAGTCAACTTAGAGGCCGATAAAACTGTTGGCCTCTAAGTTTAAATATTTAATACACCGCTAATGTTAAACCAATAAACGGCTGATTATTGTGAACTATACTAGTTATGCAACTGATTAAAAATTGGGTGATTATGAATAAAAAACAAAAACAAAAACAATCAGGTTTTACATTAATTGAATTAGTTATGGTTATTGTTATTATTGGAATCCTTTCGGCCTTTGCTATCCCTAAATTTGCAGATTTATCAACAACGGCTCGAATTACAACGTTACAGTCTGTACAACAATCAATCCAAGCACCAATCACTGCGGTAAGAACCTTTGCTATCCTACAAGGTAAAACCAGTGGATCAATTGGCACCAATATCGATTACGAAGATACAATAATTACAACAAGGTTTGGTTACCCAAGAGCCGTTTGGACAAATGGTATTTTGCCGATATTAGGAGCAGACATCAATGCATCCGCAACGTCCACTATATTAGAATGTACTGATAATGTTTTTTGTGCCGCAGGTAATCAAGTACCAGGTAATTACCCCGCTTTACAAGCATTAGGGTTCACAGGTGGTCGGTTTGTGTTGATATGGCCAAGTGGATTTTTGTTAACAGACGATTGTTATGTTTATTATCACAATCCTAATACAGGAATAAGTGCAACAACCGGTATCATAACAACAGGGTGTTAAATCTGTTCTTTTTAAGTAAACGTTATACGGAGCTTATTAAGTATGGATGTTAGCCGTAGTCACACTGTGATACCGCTTTATAACGAAAACGAAAACGAAAACATTAAACCAAAAATAATTATAGCCTCGACCCTTCTTACTAAATATTCTAAAAAAACCATCCAATATTAAAACCAGAATATTTAATATCACAGATTTAAATCAAAGCACACTTCTCTATATCTTCTATTTTTAAAGTTATGTTTTAAAATTGTGTTGCAGTATTTCTACTAACTTAAACTCATAATAATAAACAATATTCATTAGCTAATCAGTGCCATACAATAAAATCTAAAGGGGGGAGGGGTGTGGAAAAAATCCATTAATTAATCACGGAGAAAATATTCTACGGTTGTCTATTTATAACTGAAACCTAATTAACGCTTGTCTAAATGTTTCCAGAAATTTTACATTTTCAATTGTTTTTATACATATTGTAGTCTGTTTATAATTGATATTTGATTAACGCTTGTCTAAATATTTCCAAAAATTTTACATTTTCAATTGTTTTTTTACATATTATTGAATCATAATTATCTAATACAACAAAGTTTTTATCAAAATGATAATTAAAATCAATATTATCAAAATCTGAAGTAATACCAAAAATTACATCAATTCGATTAGCGTGAAGCATTTTAAGCGATTGCGAATGATTTCTAACTGAATCAGTACGTATTTCATTTATATTAAAACCATATATTTCAGGTGACTCACCAATAATATGTACAATTATTTTATCAATTAAATCATCTTGACTAGAAATAACCTTCTGATTTACGTCCGTAGCAAATACCAACTGATTAGAGGTATAACCAATACCTGGATCAATAACTTCAATGTTAAAATATTCTAATGCAACTTGAGTATTGCCAATTGCCAAACACGCGTCTTTAGAGCCCAAAAATAACTTTATTGCACGTTTATAGGGTAAATGGATCAGTTCCCATTCAATCGTCCCATAACTATGTATTGTGTTAAATATTTTATCATATTTACCAGTACCGCCTTCTTCAAATCCACCTTCACTTTCAGGCAGGAAAATAACGGGGGTGGAAATACTAAAAAATGAAAAAATTAAAAATAAATTAAAAATAAATACTTTAGTAAACATAAATTTTACTCAACTATTTAAATAAGAAAATTAAATAAGAAAGAACTGATCAAAGTACTTAGGGTTAAAACAAGTATAACTAAGAATAGCAGGTTTAAATTGATGTTTAGATAACCATGAAAATATAATAATTATTAAATTATCACTTCGTACAATTATTAACAATAAATAGACAGTTCAGGTTGGAGTGTGGGAGTAACTGACAATTAATGCATATGATTAGTATTAAAATCAATGTTTTCATAAATTATGTATATAAAAAATAAATGTAATTTAATGATACTCACTATTAATAATCTGATTTCACATACTA
>JALJPK010000125.1 GCA_022968985.1 Pseudomonadales bacterium
TGTGTCACGTTAGTATTTCCACATCCTTGTACTATGTTCTGTTGTAGAGAATTTCCTGCTATAGTCGTGCAAGTTGCATTTGCAGTCATAAATAGAGCATTTGTTCCTACCCAACTATCATTAATGATATTATCAGCTATTAAATGTCGACCAATATTTCTAAAACCACCCGCCAATCGAGCCGCACTAGCCAAATGTGCTCCATCAAGTAGCACTGAAAGTACATCTGATGCGTCGGCCACCATTGATAACATAGCCCTCATCGCTAAGGGTTTGTCGATAAAATGGTTTTTAGAGCAGAACACCAAACTGGCCGCCACCGTATAAACCCTTAAACCTTCAACAATACTTAAATACACTTGACTGGGTAGCGCAATACGAATATCAAAAACACTCGTATTATGAATGAATGCTGTAGGATTATTACGCCCTTTTGGTGATCGTACAAGCAATTGCGGTGGCACCGTTTTGTCACCGATATGAATTTGAATAGATTGCTCAGGTGATAAACACCAGCTCTTCTCAAGGCGTCCATCTAAATACGCGGCACTAAAATCCCAAAATGAAGCATACCAAGCGGTGCTATCCCCGGTTTGTTCATCAGGTTTAGAAGCAATATACTAACCTCGTAATACCTCTTTAATAAAACCATGTTTGTTTAATCGTTCTCGATCACTACGATCGAGCATTTTTGAGCGTATCGCAACCACACCACTATCTTGTAACTGCTTGAGACGCTCTAAGGAAAACGCTAGTTTTACGGATATTGGCTTCATTTTGGGCACCATTCGCTTTTAATGATTTCATATGTTAGCTTTTAGTGTAATTGATAGTTAGCTTTTAGCACAAGTGATCGTTCGCTTTTAATGTAAATCAACATGTTTTTTTGCAG
Organism: Pseudomonadales bacterium; assembly: GCA_022968985.1. Taxonomy (GTDB): domain Bacteria; phylum Pseudomonadota; class Gammaproteobacteria; order Pseudomonadales; family Natronospirillaceae; genus Marinicellulosiphila. The sequence goes on from JALJPK010000125.1 coordinate 893, forward strand.
TAACTTTGATTTTATTTTAAAACCTAACTCTGTGGAAAGTGGGTATGCCTAAATAGATTTAAGTGGTAGAGTAATGCAGGATATTCACATGGATGTGATAAGTAGAGCGACGCAGGAAGCCAAAGCCGAGCAAATTGCTTAGGGCATACAAGCTGTGCCTACATGAATGTAGGTAATTTATACCCAAGTACCAGCCGTTATAGAATAACTAATCACAATTTTTAAGGTTATTATAATAAGGGTTACAACTCTATTGTGCATGTATGAGTAGCCCTGTGTCTGAGTAGTCCACTGTTAATGGTACTATTTATCATGTTGCACCCACTTCCAGTTATCACTTCTTTGTAACTCTATCTTATACCTAACTAAACCAAAGCCTATGAGCGTCCATGACTTCTGCATACACTGCGAATTTACGACCGGTAACTTTCCAATCTAACTCTGCTCTTTTGAGTTTATTTCTTTGTCCATGAAATGACTGTTTTTAGAATTAACCAAACAGCCATAGCATTTTGATTCATTTCGCAGGATTCAAGTAAATATACTTTCCTCCGCTCTATTATCCCTACTTCTATCTGGTATAATTATACTTATTACACCAATAATTTAACTGATAATTTAACTGATACTTTAACCATTTAATTGACTACTAATTATGAAATTTCTAGACGTACGTACTGATTTTGCCTTTAAAAAAGTCTTTGGTAGCAAAGACAGTAAACCGCGTTTAATTTCATTTTTAAATGCAATTATTGATTTTGATGATCGTTGTGAAATTACCGATTTGGTGATTGTGGACCCTTATAACATTCCACAATTAAAAGGCATGAAAGACACCTTTGTTGATGTTAAAGCGCAATTAAATGACGGCACCAGTGTCATCGTAGAGATGCAAGTATTAAATCATCCAGGACTTGAAAATCGAATATTATATAATGCCGCTAAAAACTATTCGGCACAGTTAGTTAAAGGTGAACGTTATAACCTGCTTAAACCTGTCATCGCTTTAACCATTGTGGCGTTTGATATGTTTGTAAAAAATGATCAAATGATTAATTATTATAAGTTACTAAATAAACACGATTTCACGGATTATAATAATGATATCGAGTTAATTTTTGTTGAATTAAATAAATTCACCAAAACCCAAGAGCAGTGTGACGGTATTCAAGATGATTGGATCTATTTCTTAAAAAATGCGGGTGATTTGAGTATGATCCCAAAAAACATTAACAAAACGATCACCACGGCCTATGAAATCAGTAATGAAGCGGGCATGACTCGTGAAGAATTAGAAATCCAATACAATAAAAAGCAATATATCGCCATCCAAAATGGATCAATCACCTTGGCAAAGCAACGTTTTGAGCAAGGTTTTGCACAAGGTTTTAAACAAGGTTTTGCACAAGGTTTTAAACAAGGTTTTGCACAAGGTTTTAAACAAGGTTTTGCACAAGGTATTGAGCAAGAAAAACTAGATAATGCTAAAAAAATGTTAGAAGAAGGCATTGATATATTGTTAGTCACTCGCATTACTGGGCTAACAGAAAAACAAATTAAGAATAAGTTATAAAAAAATACGTATTAAAATCCGATTAATTTACTCTTACACAATAAGTGAGACTACATTGACACACAACGTAATATCGGGATTCGTTTTTATCAATAAATACAACCAAATGATAGTGATTTGACATGATCGCATAAGATGCTATTTTAATATTAAATATTTTAGGTAGTTCTTCTAACCTTGTCTCAATCCATTCTTGTCTGTGCGAATAATCCTTTTTAGTTATCGTATCTTTCCCTAAAATAAAACAACGACGACAGCAACGACTTACCAAATGATAATAAGGTGTAGCATCTACTGACACTAACTTTTCTCTGGCAATTGATTTGAATCACCTTCTTAAACAATCGCATTAATTAATATTTCTATTAGGTTTAATATTAGATTAAGAAGGTATATTTACTATTTTATTTTTGTGTGTCTTGATAGTCAATATATTGGGTTAAGCCCTTAGTCTTGATGTCTGCATAAACCTAATATTGTTTTGCTTGTATCCTTCCTCGTTTGTATGTGACAACAATTAGCGAATTTTGTGACAATATTAAAGGGTGTTAATCAGCGTTAATGTCAATTTAATGAAAAAACGAGTGTTTGTTGCCCGTCTAAGAATAATGGTTTTGTGAGGTTACTGGTGTGCATTAATAAGGATTAATGTCGAATAGGATTCAGACTCTCTTCAGGTCGGAACTTTGGATTGGAAGTGTAAATAATTATATAGGAAGCAGACATTCATAACTTAGGGTTTGAACTTCACCTGTGATTGAAAGTTAGTATTGCCCATTCATAACAAATCGACTTGAATTACAAAGTTGAATAATCTCCTTCTCATCCTAATTGTCATAGTTCTAATTTTTTAACAACAAAACCAAAAAGAACATCTACTTGTTACTTTCGATATAAATATCGACCCTACAAAATCAAGGACAGAGGGTAAGCATTAGCAAAAACCAGTCCCCTAGCCAATGTTCATTTTTAAAGCAAAGACGCAATAAACCGAGTAAAAGGAACAATGTCACCATCAACGCTGGCACTTTCAAGCGCTTGCATATATTCGTGTCTTCTTTGCATCGGTATTACTGTCCACGGATATCCAGCAGAAGCCATCATTACATTCATAATAAATCGGCCCATACGACCATTATCATCAAAATATGGATGTATATACACAAACAAAAAGTGCCCCAATACAATACGAACCACACCACTGTCTTGTAACTGCTTGAGACGCTCTAAGGAAATTACGGATAGTGGGTTCATTTTTTGGAGCAGTCGCTTTTAATGATTTTACTTGTTAGCTTTTAATGTGATCGATAGTTAGCTTTTAGTGCATGTGGTCATTCGCTTTTAATGTGAGTTGACATGTTTTTTTGCAATCACTTTGATTTTATTTTAAAACCTAACTCTGTGGAAAGTGGGCATACCTAAATGGATTTAGGTAGTAGAGCAATGTCTGCAATCCGGATCAATGATTTAGGTTTAGTGTATGCTTGATTTTAATATTGAGGAGATAGTAGTTGGGTTGCAGGTGAAATTTTGGCTACCTATGTCAAACTAAAGGCCTGAGACTTGATTTAATGATTTTCAAGTTACTCTGACCCTCTTGGTTTTATTTTCAAGTTACTCTGACCCTCTTGGTTTTTTATTTAGCGCCTTCAACTTCCCAGTAACCGCTTTTATCTGAACCAACACGTTTGATTTTTCCTATTTGTTGTAATTTAGCTAATGCACGAGCAATGGTACGTATATCTTTTGAGATTGTTTGAGCCAATTGTTGACGAGTTAGCTCCTTATTTTCTGTCAGTAACATTAATATTGCATCTGCTGTTTTTAACCCCTTCACATCAATTTCTAAATTTACAGGGGCGTTTACAGGGGCGTTTTGTGTGACATGTGAAGCCAAAGTTTGCGCAATCACAGTTAACATAAAATGAATAAACGGCGTGCTATCAGCCTGTTGATCAGCCAATTCAAGGGCTTGGTAATATTCTTGCTGATGATCTTTAATCACACTTTCTAGTGGTAAAGAGGCAAACAAAGGGTGCCACTTTGACAAAATTAAGGTTTGCCACAAGCGACCCATTCGACCATTACCATCTGCAAAAGGATGAATAAACTCAAACTCATAATGAAAAACACTACTGGTAATCAAAGGGTGATCTTTAGCCTGTTGCAACCAATCACTTAAATTCGCAATCAACCCAGACACTTGATGAGCCGGTGGCGCAATATGATGCACTACCCCAGCCTTATGAATACCAACACCTTGAGAACGAAATTGACCCGCATTTACGAATATCTGACATCATCAAACCATGAGCTGCCAACAAGTCAGTATAAGAACTTGCTTTATAAGTCGGCAACGCTTCGTAAGCCGCTATAGCGCCTTTCACTTCAGCTAACTCACGCACACTTCCAAGTACAGGTTTGCCTTCCACAATTGCAGTAACCTGCTCTTCGGTCAGAGTATTACCCTCAATGGCGAGTGTCCCCGTAATCGTTTTGATGCGATTTTGTTTACGTAATTGTGGCGAAGCATTTAATACTTGCGAATCCAACCTACCAACTTGCTGGCTAATATCCGCCACCAAATTTAGAATATCGGCAGTAATGGTAAAAGGTGGTTTATAGCTCATCATTTATCTCATTATGATTGGTTTAATTTCGACGATTTTGTATTATTTCATTTTGTCGAGTGTTATGCCAATTAGAAGCATCAAAGCCAATTTTTACAATCACAATCAAATCTTCTTTTTTGAAAACAGGCAATCTTATTTGATTTTAGAAAAATATTACGAAGGTTTAATTTTTAACAAATTTTCCAAACGACGAACAGCGCGTTTTTCACCACTGATAAAATTTGAAAGAGTTAAAAGTGTCGTTTTATTTAAAGATGGAATAATTTGAGCCATGAAAGCAACCTTGCTAACAATAGTTACAATAACTTAATTGGGTGAGGTTTTGTAGAGTTAGCTGTAAGAGGGTGTTGCCTACATTGATGCAGGTTGAGTAGTACTCTAGTGGCTTATCTAGCGAAGGAAACCTTCATTGAAAATCATTACACCATCATGGATCTATGTAATGAAGCAACTGACTTGACCTCTACTTTTTAATTCATAATTCCATATAACATGTATGTAAAATTATTTATCTTGAGGATGTAATATCCCTGATTTGCAGTTGATCAACATGACACTGCGGGCAAACAATTGAATGCTGTTTCATTTCAGACCATTTATGTGTACATCGGAGACATTCGAAATAATAGCTTTTATAGAGTTCTTCAGGAATTTTTAAAGATGGACATTCATGCTTATTAATAACTTTATTAAATAACTCATTTTCATTAGGGTGGTATAACCAGCTGCGCTCCCCTGTTTTTAAAATGAAGGTTTTGACTAAATCTGAGAATTTAAGTCGTGGATTTAATTTAAGCTCTACAGAGTTAAATGAATCTAGATTAAGACTCAATACCCCAATTTTTTCATTGTGAATAGTATTCATGCCATTCAAATTGGGTACTGGTTTATTACGATGAATAAATAGGATTAAAATTCTATATGAGCCAATACGCAATTTATAATCAAATACAATATTATCAATACAGACTTTAGTCGCAACACAATCTATTTCTAGAGCCTTCTTATTTGTAATAACAAAATTTTCACTGGAGAATGAACAGCAATCAAAAGTATGAATTTTTTCATAATCCACTGTTTGAAACAGTTCTCCCGACAATGACTTCGCAACTTCCATTGCCATCATTGAAACCGCAACCGCACCACTAAAATCACACTCATTTTCTGGTATGGCATTTGGATGTTTTGAATCGTGTGCAAAGTGTGTTCTGTTAATTGTTGAGTGTCTTGAAAGCAATGGGGCTTTACATCCAGGGCACTTACAATTGCAGGCTCTGCCCTTTTTAGAATCCTCTGGTTCAATGGTTTCACCAGTATCAATTTCAATTCCAAATGGTATTAATAGATCGGACATTTTTAAACCTTATAAAGACAATCATCCATACAATTAACGATTTCTTTTAATAGCACCTGACACTTTTCAACGTCTTGTTTTTTAACCAAATGACCATCTTTTTTATCAGCTGATCGATGTACAGATTCGCCACGAAGTTTAATGAATCCATTTAGTTCTTTACGAACTCTCGCTGCTTCGAAATTATTCCATTTCCAGGATTCTGTGATATCCCGATCAATTATTTGCTCATATAGTTTTTTAACATTATTTGGGTTTGGATTATGAAAGAACCTTAGATCCTTCTCTAATTGTGATTGTACAAATTTAAAGATCGTTGATCCCTCTAATAATTTAGAATTATCATATAAGTATTCTCTTATTCGATCCTCTACATAAGTTTCAAAGGAAGTAAGTGCCATCACTAAAGCAGAACGTTTTAAAACTTCAATTTGATTATCATCTTCTTTATCTTTTAAAGATTCAAATATTAACATTAGTTTTTCCGAATCTTTTATCGACTCATCGAATGCTATTTTTGAATTAGAACTAGTTTTCATTGCTTTTCCCTTTAAATAAATCCAACCATTGATCAGCGTGAAACAATGGATCACAAACTGTTTTCATAGCTTTCGCATTATTACCAATAATGACACCTTGAACCGATAACCCTTTTTCTCTTTAAATTACTGTCACTTGGAAATACGCCATCACTCACAAGTAAAAGATCTGCATTCATCCATTTTTTACTTTTTGTTTTCTTAAGTGCCATATTTAATGGGCCACTTACGTCTGTTCCGCCTGAAAAGGACATACACAAAAATGATATCAGATCATCTAAGTTATGTTTATCAAATTTCAATTCAAACTCAGTCACATCACCTGGTCCACTAAATGTGTACACATAACAATGTCGTTTTTCTTTGGCGGTATTTTCAGGGTTACCTTAAATTGATCCCTATGTATCTAAACAAATTAATACCGGCCTTGCTCTAATTTCTTTTCTTGAGTATTAACACCTGGTTGTTCAACGTTTCCTTTCACTTCAATTTTTCAATCTCAGTACCTTGTACAGCATAAGTCATCAAGGTTTCTTAAATACAATACATTTCTAATGTGTCGTTTGATTAAAAGCATAGATTCATAAAGTAGCATTATTTGAATATTACCACTTCGTATAATGACACCACCCTAGATAGACACCCAATTTATTAATCTAATAAATATTTAAATATTGAGCACCTTTGTATATTAATTAACTTTATTATTATGTAGCGACTTGCCTTTATTGACTAAAATTTCAAATAAATGACAACAGTTCTGGAGTTATATTTTATTCAAATAATCAATTAACATTGAGATAGATCAGAAGGATAACCAAGTACCCGTACTTCCCCTGTTTGTTCAATAATAATTTCTACTTCGTTGAGTGGTTTCGATCTTTGTTTTATTCTTGATTTAGTTGGATAAATTAATTCTTGATTTTCTGAGCCAAACCATTGGTTATTGGGGTTACGAAGCTCTTCCTCATATCTGCCCGTTACTAATAAATCAACATTAGTTTCGAGCATGTCCCAGTTCTTTTGCAACTGAAGTTCTGGTTTTGTGTATCCTGTATATAACATTATTGTTAAGGATGTGCTTTGCTTTATTTTTTGTATGAGCCATAGTGTATTTTCTGCTTGTTGCAATGGCTCTCCACCGAGTATGGTAATGCCATTAATGTTTGTTTCGGCTAGAATCTGTTTTAATAATTCTTCACGTTCTAGCAATTCAATGGCCTTAAATGACCACATTTCTTTATTCCAGCATCCATTACAGGCTAATGAACATCCTTGCAGCCAAATACCAAAACGCCTACCTGGCCCATATATATGGGTGGCAGGTTCAATGTGTGAAATATTAAACTGGGTGCCATATAAATTTTTCATATTATACCGAACGTGTCAGTACTAATTGAATTTTGCCTCGAATATTCTTTTCTTTAACGCTGTACCCTTGAGCTTTTGCTTCGGTAATGGCTTGTAAGCGAGTCGCTGCCACACGATCAATTCTTGCTTGTTCAATCTTCTGACGCTCAAGTTCTGCAAGGTTTTTAAGGTGTGTCTGGTAACAAACTTGGTAGATGCCGTTTAATTCATTTAAGAAACGACTGACAGATTGATACTCTTTGTTAACGGCAGACACGATACTTGTTTCGTATTCATCTTGATCATGTTGGAGTTGCCAAACTTTCCCATTAAAACGAAACAACTGTAAACCATTATAATCCTTCCTGTTGGTGATGATATTATCAATAGCAACATTGGAACGATTTTGAAAATTGTTTATATTTTCAGCAGTAATTATGATTGGTTCTGCACCCAGTTTTGTTAAAGCGGCAAATAGCACCTCACTAATGGTAAAGGGTGTCGTTGTTTTGATGACAGCACTCATGTTTAATTCCTTTGCTTAATCGTATTTTTACATTCGATAGTTTGTTGTTGGTGATACTCATCCGTGGTTTTAACCTGAATAATATCAGTTGTATTCCCCAATAATTTTTCAAGCGCTTCTAAGCAGGACTTGCCTTTAAATCCAGCTGTTTTTGCCGTAATAGCGCCTTCTTCATCAATAGTTAATGTAATTTGTTGTTCTGGCATTATGCATCCTCACTTAATAATAGTGGAACGCAAAGTTTAGCATTTAAACGCTTTGCTTCTTGCTGTGCTTGATCGAATATATCAAGAGAGATAAATGTTAAGAAACGTTTATTATTATCTTCAAATAATGTTAGTTCATCACTAATTGGAAGCGCTTCATCTGGCCAGTTGATAGTTGTAGGCTGTTTGTAATTTTTAATATTTCCCAATATCGTGCCTAATTCATCGGTATTATTATTCTCAGTATTTAGATAAGAAAAAGTATTTCCATGTTTTTCAAGTGCTTCTTGAGCAATATTCTTATCATTAAGGGCGTTATCTAGTTTCTTTTGGGCTGAACCTATTTCTCTTATTATTTTATTATTACGTTGTGTATGCGTATCACCTGCTTGTTTTAATAATTTATTGGTATTGCTTTTTAGCCATTGCTCTAATTCATTAGAGTCCATAGATCTGATTTGTATAATTACTTGTTGTTGTTTTTTAAGGCACTCTTCACATTGTGCTTTCCAATTTGTAAAGAATGACTTTTCATTATCTAAAATCTGCTGTTGATATTCTTCTTGTGTGACATTTTTACCTTCATCTGAAGTTTCTTTACCCTTCTTAGATTGCGAAATTTCTTCCAATCGCTCTTTATATTTATTTAATACTTTGGATAGATCAGTATTTTTGTTGTTATGCTTTAACCATTTTGCTGCCTGTGTAATATCCATAGCCGTTAATTTTTTATTCTCTTCTATATATTTGTTATCTAAAAGAATAAGCGCCTCTTCACGGCTTTTATTAAAATCATCTGAAGCCTGGGTATAAGCATTTGCTTCATTTATTTTAAGAGAATCTACACTGTTTTTTTCTTGTAAACAGATTTCATTTTTATCCTTTATAATTTTTGTAATTTTTTCTTTATTATCGTTCCATTTATTTTCTAGTTCAGCCTTATTTATTGCTTTATCAGTGGCATCGTCATCTTGAGATAATTGATTGGAAAAATCTATATATTTATTTTGTTGTTCAGAACGCTCGGCTGGAGTTGCAGTTATCATATTACATTCGTGTAATGTCTGAATGTTAGTTTTTAGTTTTTTGTGTTTATGTTGCTGGCCAAGTGAAAATCTATTGAAAAAAGATAATATTGATTGTGATACAGATGAGCGTTTTTCAGTAAGCTTATTTAATTTGTCTTCAAGGCCTGATAAAGAAGCAACCCAGTTGCTATTGGCACTTTCCCAGTCATTATATATTTTAGCTTTCTTGGCATTTTTAGGACAATAAGGCGGATGGCGTTGTACGCTGTAATGAATAGTTTTTGCTAAATTTCCACGTGTAAAATGAGTTTTTGATTTAGTTAAATCTTCAATACTATCGTCTAAGAAACTATTTATGTTGTCAGTGTAAACAGGCTTGAGCTTAACGTCTAAATACTCTTCGCATTGATAAATAATATTTGTCTCATCTACAAACATAAAATCTGCATTTAACTGATCGATAGTACATGATTTATTGAGTTGCCATTGAGCAGCTTTGAATACATCATTTAGACTATTAATTAGTTCATTTGACTGCTGTTTATTAAACCTAATACACCAATTTACATGTTGATTATCTACTTCATCAGGAATAAGCCAACAACCATTTTTGGTTGCAACTATATTAGGAATATTTAGGTCTGTTAATGCGACATTTTTATTTTCATCTACTAATGACTTAGCTAAGTTTGCTTTAGTAAGATCTAAAATATTGTCAGTTGCTCTAAATAGTTTGTCTGATAATGAGGACTCTAAATCATGGTGATTAAGTTGGCTAACTCTTGTATCGTGTTGCGAAGTGAAATTATCTACTAATTTTTTAGGTAAGTTATATTCATAGTTAACTACAATATCACCATTAGGGTTGCTCACTGCTTTACTCGATACTTCACCTTGCTTTATTATTTGTTTTTCACTTCTATTCCAAAATAAATGGCAAAAACTACGATAAGTGTCTTGAATTTGATTTGCTGTTAATGTGGTCAAAAAATTCCCATCATTATCACTATTATCAGTAAATAATGTAGATGAATTTAATACGTAGCCTTCAGAAGTAAATGTATTGTGATCGCTAATCAGTAATGCACCGTGTTGTGGCTCACCAGTGCGTATTAAACAGCGGCTGGATAATGCACTAATTGCGTCTTTATTTTTATGTTCATTACCTAAATACAAATAAATCCGAACATTGTTATCAGCAGACACCTGCAGTGCTTTAATTATGTTTTGATTAGTTAATTGATCAACTGCAATTAACAAAGTGAGTCTAGCATTATCAATTAACTGCTTAAGCTTCTGTTGTTCTACAGTTGCAATAAATATAGGGAAATCAATATTATCCTCAGCTACACAGCCTTGATCTATAAAAATAGGCGGTAATAAATCATTGTGATAATTTTTAGTGAATTTTTCATTTTTGATTTCTATTTCGCTCATTATACTATTACCTCAGGCGTATTGTTCTGTAATGAATTACGTAAATATTCTGGTAGTTGCTCAATGACTATTGGTGTAAATGTAGGATAACCATTAGCGTAGTAACTCTCATCGTTATTAGTTAAAAAGTCTAAACTAACAGTACATTTCCAAGCAGTAATATGATCCTCTGCCTGAAATATCCAATAACGGTCATGATTTTCGACACCCTTGTAAAACGACTCTATGTTCCAATTATTAGGCGAATTAGTTGCGAGTTTTTTAATGTGCTTTTCATCAGTAAATATAGAAATATTTGTACTGTTTATAGACTGAGTAATAACGCTGAGTAACAACTGCTGTTGCTTAGTTACGATGTAACGATCAGAATAAATAAAGTTGATGCATGGTTTATTCATTGAGAGCATTTTTATTAACTGGTTAATATCCACTAATTCTTTATCTATTAGAGTTAGCGGTAGAGCAGTTACAGAAGATAAGCTCGGTGTTAAGTCGTGTATTGCAGAATACTGCCAATAAGCTCGAGGACTTTTTTCTCTAGATAATGCAGTAATAAGGTTATTACCTAATAAAGGCTTTAAGTTACATTGTTTAAGCGCCGGCTGATCAATCCAAAATAGTTGATCAGCATGTGCAACTTCAGTTTCTTTAAAGCCCCTAGAGAGATAACCCTCTAACCAAGCTAGATGCCATTGTGTAGCTTCATCTTGAATTGGCTGAACAGGTAGTTTTTGAAGATTAACATGGTCAAAATTACCATAATTACATGCCATTGAAAATTCAGGATAATTATTTAAAATGAAATGACTCAACACACCTTGGTGTTGTTTAGTTAATGTAAAAGGAACGCTGATTCGCTGAGTTTTCTGAATCCATTGGCCCCCCAAATGTGTGGCTATAGATGAATAAATTTCAGGCGATTTTGATAAGTTTTCATTTCCACTGTATTCGAAATCCACCTGACTTGTATTTTTTAAATCATGGCCAGATAAAATATTTAATGGGCCTTCAAGTTTGATGTTTGAACGCTCAAAAGAAAGGTCCCAAGTTAAGTTAAGAATTTTATTATCAGTAGCTGCACAGATTACTGTAGGTAAAATAGAAATAATATCTTCTGATTCTAATCGGTTACTAGCTGATTTTTCACTACCAGAAAATTTAACTGTTAATGCCTTCTCATTATTTTTCGAAGGCTTAAGCGAAAATTCTGAATGTTCAGCTTCTAATCCTTTGTATAGTTCTTTATATTTTGGTTCTTTAAAGGCGTTATCACGTTGAATTAATAATGGCCTAGTTCCTAGAAGTGGATCGTTTTCAGTATACCAAATATGATAAAGCCCACGCTCGTAAATTGGCATTTTTCCTGAGGAAAGTACTTCTTTTGCTTTATCGGTTAATGCATATTCGTTGTCGAGTAAGTCTTCTTTTTTTAAATAAGAAGTTAATCTTATAGGTAAATTTATATCCTTTTCTTGAGACTGATTGAGCAAACTAACTATATCTGGCCTTTTTTGTAATAAACAAATAGTGGCTATAACCGGGTATTGTTTAACATTAACCTTTCGTGTTAAACACATTAAAAAAGTTTTACTATTTTTATTGTCTACTAATTTAGTATTATTCTGTTTTTTCACAGTGTCATGTTTGTTTTTAGTGTTTTTAGTGTTTTTTATTTTATTATTATCATTAGGGAATAAGTTTGTTAACTCAGCAAAACCGCTGGTTGTTTTTTTAGAATTTTTATTTGGTTGGTTCATTTAATATCTCCTTTATTCATTGTATGAGATGTTTTAGCCAGTTGTTTTAACTCTTCTGAAGGTGATCGTGAAAAATAATTATGATGCCCTACGATTATTAACTGATATCTAGCCCTTGTTATAGCTACATTTAATCGATTTGGGGCGTCCAGAAATCCATCACGCTCAGTATTAACCATACTTAGTAAAACGAAATCAGCTTCTTGCCCTTGAAAGTAATCAACTGTTGCTAATTTAATTTGAATACCTAAATAGTCAAATTTTGCATAGGACCTATTATTCCCAGTTAATTTTTGTAGTGCAGTTCGTAACGCTTTTTCTTGGCCTTTGTAGAAAGTTAGGATCGCCATATCATACAGTTCACCTTTTTTGTTCTTAACTTTACCTTGAGCCCATTTACAAAATCTTTCAATTTCTTTAATGATACAATCTACTTCTTTTTGAT
>JALJPK010000126.1 GCA_022968985.1 Pseudomonadales bacterium
TGTGAAAGCAAAGAGCAAATGGTTTTCACTATTACTCACACAATGCCAAAAAGTGACATATACGCTTGTGATAGTGACTGTGCAAATAAGGTGGCTGATTATATATTGGCAGAATTTGATGGATACGGAACAAATTTAACTGGCGAACAATTATATAAAGGATTATGTGAAAATTGTCATGGTGATGGTGAGCAAATCAGTGGTTTTTCTGCACCGCATTTAATTCCTGAAATTTGTACGGTTTGTGGTGATTCACAAACATTAATCACTAAAATTACAAATACTATGCCGTTTAATGAAAGCGCCAAATGTGATTTAGCTTGTTCCACAAAAATAACCCAATACATGATGCAAAATTTTTCAGGTTATTCTGGCATTGTTGAAACTGCTTATAAGAACCTAAATTCAAAAGGTGATTTATCCTTTGCCTTTATCAATAACCAATTAAATATATCTTGGGATCAGCGTAATGATATACCTGATAACTGGTTGTTAGAGCGTTTAAATGAAAACACCCAACAGTGGGATTTAAAACAATTCGCTTCAGGTACTAACATCTCTTATACCGACCCAGTAAATTCAATTGGTATGTATCGTTTATATGCGCTAACCGATTCAATAGCATCTGTGCCTGTATATGGGCAAGCCTCTGCAATGACAATTATCGCGGATAATGGCTCAGTTTGGTATGACACAGATGGGTTTTTCTTTTTACATAAAAACGTGACAGGTAATTTTACAGCCGAAGTCACTTTGCATATGAAAAACGACCCAAGTGAATGGAGTAAAATTGGTTTAATGGCTCGAAATACTCTAACTGCAGACTCAGCGCATTTCTTTGGTTATTACAATGGTAATAAAGGCATGGAAGTGTCAAGAAGGAAAACCACTGCAGCCGAAACAGATTGGTTAGCAAGTGGTGGTGCAGATTTACCTGTGCGAATTCAATTAAAACGAATAGGTAATACTTTTATTGTTTCAACCAAAGAAGAGGGCGCAGCTTGGAGCCAAGTTACCTCACAAACTTTAGGTTTATCTAGTGCATTAAATGTAGGTATTGCAATATCTTCAAACTACGGTGACTTTGCATTAAATGCACAACTCAGTGCATTTACAATTGATAATCAAATAATCACTGATTACAGTGAAAGCAACTTTGGAGACTCTGTTGACGGTATTGTGGATGTGGCAGCACCAATCCAAAATGATGATTCAAAAATTGACATTAACCCTAAAGTGGAAGAACAGAAGTTAGCCAGAATAAATCGTTTTGTATTTAGCAATCAACTCAAAGACATTTCAGGACAGCAAGATTTAGAATTTAATTTAACTCAAGACGATACAAGTTCAGGGTTTGAAGTGGGTCTAAATTCATCGGCATTAAGTATTGATAAGTATTTAAATGCAGCGATAAATTTTGCAGAAATTGTAGCGCCTTCGGTGCAAGCAAATATGACTTGTGCTATAGATGATTCGTTATGTATCAATGAATTTATCATAGAAGTAGCCACGCAATACTTACGTACTACCCCGTCAAATGATCAAATAACTAATTTAAATAATGTGTATTGGATTATTAATGATCAATTAGGTCAAGGCGCTGCTGTGTTGGGTTTAATTGAAACATTAGTTCAGTCGCCTGCGTTCTTATATCAGTTTGAGTCTGACGGTGCGAATATGCCTGTGGGCACATCTGTACCTGTCACTGGTTTGTCAATGGCCTATCGTTTAGCCAATACATTATGGGCGGGAATGCCTGATAGTATTTTATTAACGGCGGCACTTCGAGGTGAGTTGTCGACACCTAATCAAATTAAACAACAAGCGTTAAGAATGGTTGAAGATGAAAAAGCCAAACGCGGATTTAATTTGTTTTATCGCCAGTGGTTAGAAGTTAATGAATTGTTAATCAAACAAAAAGATGTCGCCGGAATTGATTTTGATTTGCTTGCCCCACAAATGTTAGAGGCAATGGATTTTTACATGAGTTCAATTGTATTTGATGATCAAACCCCGTCTAGCTTTAATGATTTATTTACAGCACCGTTAGTGGCAACTAATGATGTATTAATGCCAATCACAAATATCTCAAGTAATTCAAGTGCTATGACAATGGCAACAACGGTTGTCGAAAATGGTGATCAGCGTACTGGCCTTTTGGGGCAGCCAGCAATGCTGGCGTTATTAGGGCACGCACAAACTACTTCAATTGTGCATCGTGGTGTATTTATTTCTAAACAGTTTATGTGTGCTGGTTTTCCACCACCACCTGATAACGCACCACAATTAGACAGTATTGATACCACGGGTAAAAGTTCTCGCCAAGTATTAGAAGAATTAACCGGTGTTGATGGTTGTGATGATTGTCATAAACTTATTAATCCAGTGGGTGCAACATTAGAGCATTTTGATACATTAGGTCGTTCAAGATTAAACGACGATTTGGGTATATTTGTTGATGCTCAAGCGGATATCTTTTCAAGAAACACAGGTACAGTTGATGGAACATATAATGGTTTAAAAGAATTAAATGAATATCTAGCCTCACTTGATAGTGTGAAAAGTTGTTTTGTTTCTCAGTACTTAACTTATGCAATTGGCCGTGTGCCAAGCACAGTTGAGCGTAGTTCAGTTAATTGGTTGATTGATCAATTAAATATCAATAATGGCAATATCAAACAAATGTTAGTTGAGGCAACACAAACACCTGTCTTCCTTTATAAAAAAACTAAACAGGCAGGAGAGTAATCATGAATAAATATTCTAATAGCCCTAAGCTTAATGAAAACCCTAAACACAAGATTAGTCGCAGACGTATATTACGTAACACAGTAAAATCGGCGGCGGTGTTGCCATTTTTATCTCACTTACCAAGTTTTGGTGCTACTGAAGCACCACAGAAAAAATTCATCTCAATATTTACACCAAATGGAACTATTCCAGAAGAGTTTTGGCCATCAGGCAGTGAAACTAATTTTGATTTTAAGCGAATTTTAACCCCGTTAAATACTGTAAAAGATGATCTGATTATTTACAAAGGATTAGAAAATAAATTAGGTCAACCAGGAGATGCACATCAAACCGGAATGGGAGGATTGTGGACAGCTAAACACTTAACTGAAGGCGATACTAAAGGTGGTAATGTTGACGATATCCCTGTGGATTGGGCTGGCGGAATTTCGTTGGATCAAGTTATTGCGAATAAAATTGGCACCCAGAGTCGTTTTAAATCATTAGAATATGGTGTGGCCTGTGGCAGTGCAGATATTTGGTCACGTATGAGTTATGCAGGTGCAGATAACCCTATTGAGCCAGAAATGGATCCATATGCAGCATTTACACGTTTATACGGTAATGCAAATCCGGATGATATTGGCGCACAAGAACAACGATCGGTGCGTTTAAAAAGTGTATTAGACGGTGTAAAAAACGATTTGTCGACAGTCAGAAAATTCTTATCTGCAGAAGACAGGCAAAAATTGGAATACCATACAACCTATGTACAACAAATTGAACAATCATTAGTATTACCAGATCTTTCAGGTGGTTGTTATGTGCCAACGTTAGGTGCAAGAATTGATATCAATAAAGATGAAAATATTCCACAAATGGGTAAGTTATTTATGGATATGATTGTCTCGGCTTTTGCTTGTGGTCAAACTAATGTAGCGTCGTTGCAATGGACTCGTGGTGTCAGCCAAGCAAGGTTTACCTTCTTAGATATACTCACTCCCCATCATGATTTGTCTCACGATGACGATAGCTTGTTTACTTCTAAAGAAGCATTAACATTAATTAATACATGGTATGCACAACAATTTGCATACTTAGTTCAAAAATTAAAAGACACTCCAGACCCATCAGGGCAAGGTTCGTTATTGGATAATACCTTTGTGATTTGGGGTAATGAATTGGGCAAAGGTAATAGCCATACTCGAAAAGATATTCCTTTTGTATCAGCGGGGTCGTTAGATGGTACATTTAATACAGGGCGATATATTAAGCAAAATACACAACAAAATCATGCAAAATTATTAACTTCAATTGCAAATGCATATGGATCAAATTTAAGCGGATTTGGTGATTATAATTTAGGTGAATTAAGTGGGCTGTAAATTGAATTAAATAATATCACTAGTGTTCCATAAAATCCTCAATGAGTATGTGGACTCTAGAGGGTTGTCCTCCTAATTCATACAGAAATCAGGTGGTAACTGAAATTTAGAAAAGAAAATATGCCTAAGAGACTTTGTTTAAGGCATTTAAAGTCCTTTCAAAACTATGGGGTACTAACTACATAATAAAAATGGTCGCAATTATGTGGCCATTTTTTTTGTTTAAATAAAAGTATAAAGATAATAAATAATAGAATGCTTTATACTTAAATTAATTATTATTAAAAAACAGACATTGTTAGGAAATTAAATATTATGAATTTAAAATCTATTGTCACCTTGAGTCTGTTGTTGTCTTCTTCACTATTTTTAAGTTGTGTTGATTCAACGACTGAAATAAAAGAAAAAATTCAAGAAGAGAGAAATACACAAATAGTTGAAGTTAATGCAGAGGCTAATATACAAGAAACTGAGCCAAAAACAGAATTTAAACAATACAATTCAACCATAGCAGCTCAAGAAGAGGCCGAGATTTTTATTGTGCCTCAGCATAATCTAAAAACGCAATCTACTAATCGATGGTACGAATTGGATCAAATAGAAAAAGGTAAAAAACTATATGACCAAACCTGTATCGCCTGCCATTTACAAAATGCAGAAGGAACTGAAAATTGGCAAGACTCATTAGATGAAGGCGGTTATCCACCTCCACCACTAAATGGATCAGCGCATACTTGGCATCACCCGCTTGCTCAATTACATGAAGTGATTAAATATGGTTTGATTGAATACGGCACTACTATGCCAGCTTGGGGTTCAGTTTATACTGATAAACAAATATTAGATTTGATAGCGTCATTTCAATCGTATTGGGATGATGAAACCTATAATGATTGGATAAAAAGACATTAAAATTGTGTCTTTTTATTTTATTCAATTTTAATTAGGGAGTAATTACGATATATAATAAAGATTTTTAATGGTTCTATATTTAAATTAATTATTGTATTAACTTTGTCTAAGTTAGTTTTTTTAAAACACACAAATAAAATAAAAAGTAGAGCGGGCGGTGAAATCCGGAAATTAATTAATCGTGCTCGGGTTGTGTTTCAAAATCGGCTTTGCGAGCATCCATCCATTTTTTCATAGCAATAGGGTCACTCATTAAGTGTTTCATTTCACTCATTGCAGCTAAGTGTGCTGCGTCACTTTGTTGAAACATCTGCATGGCATGTTGTTGGCTTAATTTAGCCATCTCATCAAAAGTATTGGCTGTAATCGCAAAATCACAAACACCACCTAGTTGTTTACAAGTCATTGTTTTCATTTTTATTTCCCCTGTTAGTTTTGATTTTAAAGTTGAATTTACTTTACTTGATAATAACTGCTGCTGGCAATACGAGTTCAAGTATTAATAACAATAGCTAAGTATTACATGAATGCTAACTATTATTTGCTTAAATCTTATGCTCCAATTAATAGTCAATATCATTTATATATAATATTTTTAAATATGTCTATTGATTCAGTTACAGTTAAATAAATTTTTTAAACTCATTAAAACTTAGTGTTTTCTGCCAGCGCTTAATTGTTTTAGAGTGTGGCACTGCTCTAGTTAAGTTGATGCTTTAGTGACATATTAAAGCTTGGAGCTTAATTAAATAGCGGCACCATCATATACTTTAAACGGCAATTTAGTAGAGTCTATGGATTCTATACAATCAATATTAAATCGCAATTGCCCGGATTTTAACATACTTTGATGAAACGTATAAATGCCACAATTTTTACAAAAATGATGTTTAGCTTGATGAGTACCGAATTGATAAGTACTTAACGCGTTATTTTTTATATGTATCGTTATGTCTTGATTATCCATTGTAAAAACAGTCATAACTGCATCTTTAAGGATGCAGATTAAACAGTTACAACGAAGCCCACTCTTTATAGTTTTACTTTCAAATTCAAATGAAATATCAGCACAGTGACAACTAGCTAAATATTTCAAGCTTTTTTCTTCTTCTCAGGCTATTAACTTCGATAGTAATAGTCGGTGTGTTAGTGATGAACGTTTATTACGATTTTTCCAGTGTGTTTGCCATTTCCAAATAACTCAATGAGCTCTGGTATTTTTTCTAAAGAGTAAGGGCCGTCTATTACAGGTTTAATTACACCATTATTATACATCTCTTCAATTTTATCTAAATCGGCATTTGCTTTTAATGCCAATATTGAAACTCGTTTTTTTGAAAATAATTTAATCAAAGGTTTAAATATTAATGTTTGAAATATACGCGGTAAATCACCACCTACTGTAATATATTGACCATTTTCATTTAAAGATTTTAATATGCTCAGTGGAGATCGAGTTTGTTTGGTATCAAATATAATATCGTATTTGTTTTTTTGTGTACTAAAATCAATTTTTTTATAATCAATAACATGATCAAAACCAATGGTTGTCATATTTTCTAGTTTTTCACCTGTATCAACACCTGTAACCGTTGTTTTAAATTGTTTGGCTATATTGAGTGCAAAAGACCCCACACCACCACCCGCGCCATTTATTAGTATGTTTAGGTTTTTCTTTTTTTGGTTAGAGTTATAGTTATTTAGCTGTCCTATTTTAATCAACCCTTGGTACGCTAACATAGAAGCATGAGGAATTGTGCAGGCATCTTCAAAACTCATGTTGTTGGGTTTGAGTCTTAACGCCTGTTCATTGATACAAATATATTGGGCGAAAGTGCCAAAACCATATTCCGATATATCTCCATAAACATGATCTTTTATATTAAATACTGAAACGTTTTTACCTATACCCTCTATTTCACCAGATAATTCCATGCCGCCAATTGAATGTTTTGGTTTAAATAAACCAAACATTAAACGGTAGATAAAAGGGTTGCCACGCATCATACACCAGTCGTAATCATTTATTGTGGTAACATGAATTTTGACTAATACTTCATTGTCTTTTGGTTTGGGTTTTGGTACTTCGCAATACGAGAAGTTTTTAGGGCCACCGTATTTTAGTAATGTGATAGCTTGCATAATTATTCCTTTAAAACCAATGATCGAGAATGAGTTGTTACCTTAAATAGTATCTTACTAAAATTTTATCCAAAAAAAGGCCAATTATAAAATTGACCTTTATTGATGATTAAAATTATTTAAATAGATTATCTACAGTAGTAGTGCCATAAGGTGTAATTGTATATTCTAAGCCTAATGCTTTAGTTATGGTATCTAATAAATCATAATTATTATTGGCTTTAATATTTCTTGCACCATCAAAAATGGCGCTGCCAGCAGCCATCATAAAAGCAGCATTTTGATTGTTATGTGCATCGGCATTACCAAAATCAGTTACTTTAAATATGAGTGTTGATTCAAATAAAGCATCACCATTTTTATCGTAAGTATTTTTAAGTTTATCTATTAAATAGGCAATTCTCTCATTGGTGTAACGTGAATAATCGTAATATTGTTCTCGTCCATAATGAGTGGTTTCATAAAAATTCTGATTGTTTAATTCTGATGTAACAGCAGACAATGAAGTATCAGGGCAACTTAATTGTAAAGTTGCTACCTTGGTTAATTCACATTCAAATGCTGAAGCGATGGTGTCGCAATGCATATTACAAATAATTGTGAAGTTTCCAATTAGCTCCCCATCCCAGTTGTAAGTATCTTGTACTAAGTTTGAACATAATGCTCCAGGAAGTTTTTGCGCTTGATTTATTTGAGTTTGGATAGAGTGTTCAAACTGTTCAAGACGTTTAACTTGGTTTGTATTATTACTGACTAATTGTTTTATTTTTTCTAGTTCTTGTAGATGAAGCTCTAAAGGGGCCGTTAAGTTTGTATATTGTTGTGGGTTGTCACCCGTGAGTGTTTGTAAGTTTTCAAAAGCTTGAACTGGGTTGTTTTGCGCAATAATTGCTGAGTTATCGTTATATGAAATACTTGTGTTATGGGTTTCAATACCTAAATGTAATGTTGGAATAATACAATCAACACCAAAGGTTTCACCTAATACCACGTCTAATGTTTTTCCACCCGATTGTAATCCTAATAATCCTGTTGTTTTATAATTCAGTGCTTTAGTGTCGCAATCTTCAAAAAATATGATGTTATTTTGATGTGTAATTAATGGTTCACAGCCTTCTGCTAAAGTCCCATTTTTAAATAAATGTGACCCAGGATATGCCCCATATGGAACATAAACAAATACAACTCGTTTAATGTTTGAATTATTAGCGGCAATAGCATTAGTAGATAATAATCCTAAACCTAAAGAACTAGCAGACATAGAAGCCACACCAGCTGAAGTTTTTAAAAATGTACGTCTTTGTGCTTGTTTTTTTGTTTGTAATTTTTTCATGATCCGCTCCTATTGCTCGCGAGTATAAAGTGTACGGTATCGAACTAAGTCCGATAATCCTAATTGAATAAACGCCGCTTTTAGGCTGTCATTATTTTCAGACATGTTAGTTGTCATGGATTTTTTGGCGCAACTATTATGTAGCATTTCTTCTTTTGAATGTTTTTCATTAGAAGCATCAATTTTTACAGTGCCTTGCCCCATCGTAAATCGAAATGCCATTTCAGCGTAACAAGCTTTTGCTGTTGCACTTGTTGCAAGAATATCACCTAATTGTTTAGCGCCTTCAAATTTAATAGGATCATTTCTGTCATAAATATAGTTTATGCCATACAGGGCTGAATGCTGTTCTTCGCGACTTTCATCTGGCCCAGTATATGTAACAGGTATTCCATTATTATATGAAGATCTTAATCTGCCAACTGCGTCGTAGTCTTCAAGACCTAATCCTAAAGGGATGGTCATGGTTTTATGACAGCCAATACATCCTTGGGTATTTAGAAGAATAATATCTAAATGTGCTTGAGTGATATTGTCACCTTCTTGTAATTTAATTTCTTCGACTAACTGCGCTTGTGAATTTCGTATAGCATCAAGATCTACAGAAGTAGGAAATGGGGGAAAGGATTGGCATAACATTCTTTCTCTCACAAATACGGCGCGTTTAATAATACTTGATTCAGTATGGCTGGATGTAGTTGATAAAAATGAACCCGCTGTTGTAAAACCACCAAATTCAGATGATTGGGTAGTTATAAAAAATTCATCATAAAATGCATTTTCATCCCCTACTGGTTTGTTTGAATAAAAGTCAGAAAGTCGAGCACTTATGTATCCATGATTGGGACTATATAAGTCGGAAAACTGTAAATCGGAATCTAAAAATGCATCTTTAAATATCTCTTTAGTTTGTTGAGACATGGCCTGTTTGACTGCATAGGTGAAATTTGGAAATAACTCAGGATCTTTATATTCATCTAAAACTCTTTCACTATTCATCCACTGGGCTGCAAACTCACCCATTTGGATTTTAGCTTTAGCTGTATGTAATAAGCGTTCTATTTGAATTAAAACCTGAGCGTCTGTTTGCAGTGTATTATGTTTAGCCGCTAATAATAACTCTGTGTCTGGTGTGCTACCTGTATAGGTATAAGATAAAAAACTCGCCATTTCATAGGCGGTTAATTCAAATTTATTTTCTTGATTTATTATAGGAAGACCTATTTCAAAACGATGTAAAAAATAAGGTGAAGTTAACGCTGTATTAAGAGCAAGTTTAAATCCTGCTATTTCATTGTCTTGTGTATCAAACTGAGAATTGTTAAAAAAGTATGAGTAAGACGATTTTTCAATTAGTGTTAATTCACGTCTAAATATTTTTGGTAATAAATCATTAATAAATGTTGTTTCGCAAGTTTGATTACTTACACAATTTTGTGTGTACAAACTTAAAGAAAACTCATCCGTAATTGAGTTTGCAAGAGAAGTGTAAATATTAAGGTGATCCGAATTAATTACTTTGTTATTACCTGTTTTGATACTTGAGAATATATGATAATCATAAGGTAACTCCTCGGAGTTAATTGTGACATCAAATAAATCTTTAATAGTATTTGAGTACTCATAACTTAATAATACACGCATTTGTTGTTGGCCATAAATCGGAAGATCATTGGGTTGATCACAGCTTGAGCGATCGGCATCATTAGGAAATGCGTCATCACTGTCGGCTATAAGATCAAAATCTGAATCAATTAAATTATCAACACTATCATCAATACCGTCATTATCAGCGTCGGCAGAAATTAATGGGTTATAAGGGGCGTCGTCTAAGTAATTATCAACCCCATCACCATCAATATCAGAATCTGTTAAATCAGCAATACCGTCTTTGTCTGTGTCTAACCCAATGTTGATGTCAAATGAATCCGCATCATTTTCATTAAGTATATTGTCATTATCGATGTCTGGATCTGAATTATCACCTAAACCGTCATTATCAAAATCGCTCCATTCAGTAGCATCCATAGGGAAACTATCAATATCATTGTTGTAAGTGTCATCGTCAATATCTAAATCCGAATTGTCACCCATACCATCGTTATCAAAGTCCAACCATTCAGTTGCGTCCATTGGGAAAATATCTATTAGGTTGTTGTGACTGTCTCCATCAATGTCTGGATCAGAATTATCACCTAAACCGTCATTATCAAAATCGCTCCATTCAGTAGAGTCCGTAGGGAAACTATCAACATCATTGTTGTGAGTGTCGCCGTCAATATCTAAATCCGAATTGTCACCTATTCCGTCATTGTCAAAATCCAACCATTCAGTGGCATCCATTGGGAAAATATCTGTTAGATTGTTGTGACTGTCTCCGTCAATATCTGAATCTGAATTATCACCTATTCCATCGTTATCAAGGTCGGACCACTCAGTAGAGTCTAATGGGAATTTATCAATAAGATTATTGTAAGTATCGTTGTCTATATCGGTGTCGCTATTATCACCAATATTGTCGTTATCAGTGTCGATATATTCTGCGGCATCTAATGGAAAAGCATCAAATCTGTCGACCACTCCATCATTGTCATCGTCGTCATCTAATCGGTCAATCACGCCATCTTGATCAGTGTCTAATTCTAGAGCAACAGGGTCGGGATTAGGTTCTTCTTTAATTGAGCATGATAAAAAAATCAGGCTACTACTAATTACTAAACAAGATTGAATCAATATATTAAACGGGCGAAGTGCCATGGAACTCTCCTAGATATTTCATGAAAACAAATTGAGTTGGTGTACTACTAAATTCAGTGAAGGATACAGAGTTTATATTAACTAATATTGTTTGTAGCTGAATTTTGTGATGGTTGTTTGATTGATCGTTGTTATGTTTCACTTTTGTATTTTATGGGTATTTTTAATGTAAAATATATTTAAGAATCATACTGCCATATAAGCATGTTATTAACTCACGATGTAAATATATTTTTTGAGATTTTTAAATATAAATAATATTGATTAGAAAAATAAATATCAAAACGTAATTTTTATCTGGTTAGTTAGTTGAATTTTATGTCTTAAGATGCAGCTGGAGCAAAAATGTAAATTTGCCCCAATATAGTAAATAACAACAATTAGATAGAACGTTCGTCAATACGTTTTCTAAATGCTTCGATGTCTTCTTTGCGTTCAGAATAACGATCGGTAAAGTAAGCTTTATTATCACGGGTTAATATAGTGAACTTCACCAACTCTTCACAGACGTCCACAATACGATCGTAATATGAAGATGACTTCATCCTGTTTTTGTCATCAAATTCTAACCAAGCTTTAGCCACTGATGATTGGTTTGGAATAGTTAACATACGCATCCAACGCCCAAGTACTCGTAGTTGGTTTACTGTATTAAACGACTGCGAACCCCCACAAACTTGCATGACAGCCAAAGTTTTACCTTGAGTAGGGCGAACACCTTGAATTGCCAAAGGGATCCAATCAATTTGCGCTTTCATAATGCCTGTCATCGATCCATGACGCTCAGGGCTACACCAAATCATACCTTCGCTCCAAGTCACCATATCACGTAATTCTTGCACCTTTATGTGGTCGGCGTCGCAATCATCGGGTAATGGTAATCCAGAAGGGTTAAATATTTTAACTTCAGCACCAAACAACTCTAGAATTTTAGCTGATTCTTCGACAACTAATCGACTGAACGAACGATCGCGTAAACTGCCGTACATTAATAGTATTTTAGGTTTGTGTGTTGATAAAGTAGGTTGGATCTTTATAGGATCAATAAGGTTAAGTACCTCTTGATCGATATTTGGCATGTTTTGCTCGGTCATGTTTAATTGCTCAATTCGTTGTTGATTATATTGTTCATTTTACATGAAAAAGTAAAAGGAATCATCGGAACTGATTAATGAGTTTATTGACTGCGAGATCATTGAGCAATTTATATTATTAAAGGCGAGAAAAGAGAGTCGTGTATTTTATATTATGTTTTAATCATTATTTCAGAATTTTTAGAGCGACTAATATCGTGTCACATGAAATTGGAGAACAGTGACGATTTTAATTCGACTTTATCGTTTGATATAAAATTGACTATTGGAATGTAGTAAATAGGTTTAAGAAGAATGAGGTGGAATGTTTTGACTTAAACAACATTCCACCTAAGTTTGTGTGCATAACATTTCACAATCCAACTAATCGAATACTGAAGCTCGTTGAACTTCAGGTTATTAAAAGGGTAACGGTTTATTAGATTTAGCAATTTTAATTAAAAATTTATTTATACTGAGCCATATATTCAACTTGAACAGCATGGGAAAATGCACTGGGTCGAATTGTTTTAATTTGTTTGATGGTTTGATCAAAATCCGCGCCGCGCTCTAAAAGAATTTTAGCTGCTACTAACCCTGTTCTACCTGATCCGCCTTTACAATGGATTACGATTGACTCATTGTCATCTAAAATAGCGTGAATTTCTTTTTTGTATTTATCCCAAAGTAAATCAAATTCATCGTGCGGCACACCTTCATCTACAATCGGTAAGTTGAACCATTGCATGTCATTCTCTTCACATAACACTTCTATATTATTTAAATTATTTTCGTAAATTTCACTTTCAAGCATTAAGGTTAGAATGGCGGTGACACCGGATTTTTTAAATTGTTTTAATGCATCTACCAACTCAATCCCTTTTAAACCTGGGCAGGGTGTTAATAATAAACGGCCTTTTTGATTTGGGCATGTTATTGGGTAAACGGGATGGTTTGCCATCGGTATTCCTAAATTTAAAAAACACTATTTTAGAATATTTCTAAAAAATTGGATTTTATTGACATTTACCTAATAATGAGTAGCTTTGCGGAAAATAAATAACGCGAAAATAACTCCATGCCGACTCAC
>JALJPK010000127.1 GCA_022968985.1 Pseudomonadales bacterium
TGAAACGATGCATCGCCGATGGTAGTGTGGGGGTTCCCATGTGAGAGTAGGTCATTGTCAAACGCCAAATAATGAAACACCCCGTTAGGTTATCCTAACGGGGTTTTTTATTGCCTGAAAAATTAAATTAAAAATTAAAAGGAATGGCTGTGATTTATCATTTTGTAATGAAATTTAAGTAAAGTAATTACGCTGTATCTTCATCTTGACCTAATTGACGAGCCATATTTACACAGGCCTTTAATAGTGCGTCACGTATGCTTGGCTCAAACACTGAATGACCTGCTTCTCGAATAATATCTAATTCACAATTTTCCCAATGCTTGTACAATTCTGTAGCGTTGTCCAATGTACAAACCATATCATATCGTCCATGAACGATAACTGAAGGGATATGACTTATTTTATCCATATTATTTATTATTTGATTCTCTTCTATAAAACAATGATTCAAAAAATAATGGACAGATATTAATGCCATTGGCAGTGCTACACGCGGATCTAATAAACCAGTAATAGTTTCTTTACTTGGTTTTAACGTCGAACAAGCACCCTCCCAATTCACCCAAGCTCTTGCGGCAGCCATTCTTTTAATTTCATTTTTACTAGTTAGTTGTTGATAAAATTCCTCCAATAATTCCGAACCAGTCTTACCGTTTACATGATCAGTGAATAATTCCCATTGATCAGGGAAAATCCGACTTGCACCTTCATCATATAGCCATTTATATTCTTGTTTTCGTGCTAAAAAGATTCCTCGTAAAATCATAGCGAGTACATTTTCTGGGTAAGTTTGAGCATAAATTAAACTTAAAGTGGTCCCCCATGACCCCCCAAAAAGCATCCATTTGTCGATCTTTAATTCCTTTCTTATATATTCCATATCATCCATAAGATTGGATAGTGAATTATGTTCAAGCTGAGCATGTGGGCGTGATTGCCCACAACCTCTTTGATCAAACATTATAATATGATAATCATTGGGGTTGAAAAATGACCTTAGTTTAGGCGTACTGCTTCCACCTGGTCCTCCGTGTACGACACAAACTGGAATGCCATTTGGATTACCTGATTGTTCGTAATATATTCTATGTCCATCTTTTTCAAAACTTTGGTCAGAAAAAGGTTTTATATCAGCAAATAAACTGTGCATATCCATCTCGTTGAATAAAAAGAGCATTATAAGTAAAGCAACAAATCTGATTAATTTCCAGTTACGGTGCTAATGAAAAATCATTAACAGCCACATCATTTCCAATTTGCTGTAGTCGGTCCCAGTTGTATACGTCATCCCTAGATTGCAATTTACCGTTGTCATCAATAAAAGCTGTCCAATAAATCAAATATAAAGGAACTGGTTTAGGTAATTTTACATAAGTTGTTTTTCCATGATCTAAAACTTTATCTATTTTAGATTTATCCCAATTAGGTTTACCTTCTAATAATGCTCGAGCAAGATCTAGGGGTTTCTCTACTCTTACGCAGCCAGAGCTTAAGGCGCGGTAATCTCTAGAAAATAACTCTCTATGATTTGTATCGTGAAGGTAAATAGCCATATCATTAGGTAGTGCAAACTTTACTTGGCCAAGTGCGTTGTTGTATCCTGATTTTTGTCTAAAGTAAAAAGGTAAATTACCTTTTCTAATCTTGGACCAATTTACAGTAGAGGGATCAATGACTCTAGTATTTGCGCCATAACCTTTGAGTACTTCAATATTATGACTCTTTAAGTAGTTTGGGTCTCGTCTTGCTTGCGGAACAATATCCAATAATGCAATTCTAGTGGGGACTGTCCATGTAGGGTTTAATACTAAAGTTCTTATAGGGTCAATTAATGTGGGTGTTCTTCTATTTGGTCTTCCAACAATAACTTTCATTTTCATGATTGATTTATTATTTTCAATTAAATTTAGATCAAATGCAGCCATATTAACGAATATATATTTATCGCCTAAATTATCAGGCAGTCTACGCCATCTTTTCATATTTAAAGCAATTTTTCGTATAAAACGCTGAGGAGGGATCTGTAATAATTTTCTTGTTTGTGGACCAATATCTCCAGTATTCTCTAAGCCATTTTGTTCTTGAAATAAGCCTATTTGTAGAGAAAGCTCCTCATCAAGTTTCATAGTTAACGCATTAAACTGCAATGATTTAAAATAGTCTTTATAACTAATTAGTTGTTTATCCACTAAAGACGAAGCCATTTCAAAAAAATGTAATTGTGCCCTGATTAATGGGATATCTATATGTTCTTGGTTTAATCTAATTGGTACTCCATCAGGTAAGGGTTTCCACGTTTGAAAACTAGTAACATGAATAAAATGATTAAATATTTCCCTCATAGCTAAATATCCATCGTGAGAAGGAACTAGTGTATCCAGTGCAATTGATATTTCATTCTGAGATACATGCTTAATTATCCAAGTCACTACATCATCAGTTGTATATCTAATTTGTTCGTTAAGCGGAACTATTACAGCTTCACTATTATGATGATCATGACTATTTAAATCGGGGACAAAATCATTATTTAAAGAATCTTGAACAAAACTGACAAAGGCGTCTGTTACTAAAATATCTAATTTTGTAATGTCTTTAATGAAAACGCTTTTTTTAGATACTTCGTGGATAAATGGAATTTCGGAGTAACGATAAAAATAACGGTCATCAGCAACGGCTTCTCGAAGTAATGTTAAAAATTTATAGCCTTCATCTTTAAAATCAAGGTTATCAAACCATATAAGTTCATAATTATTAGATTGATAGATTTCCATCACATTATTTAAATTATATATGCGAGCTGTTTTATGCTCATGCTTAATTCTGGGAGGGTGGGATATCCATTGCTTTAGATGCTTTTTAACTAATGAAGGAGGGAAATATGTCGTTACATTGGAATTTGCAGCCAAGGCAAAAACCAATATCCCCATACACATAATCATTAAAATTACCGTCACTAGAACAGGTTGCGCTTTGCCATTGTGTATATTTATATTGTGTTTTATTTTGTTATTCATCATTCTTAATCTACAAATATAATATTTGAATATAAATTTAGTATGGCAGGGATATAAAAAATGAAGTCTGTTTTTTAATATTATATTTCGTTATTTAATTGTTAATAAACTTTTATGTTTGTAACTAGCTTGTGCGTAAAAATTGTCTACACTGATTATTATGTATAAATTTCAGGGTAGTTTAAAAAAGTTAAGGGTGAAAATTAGTAATCTAAAAATAGATCGCCAGTCGATACAGCATTAGTTTGTGCTACATATTATATAAATAAATTGTTAATTGTATTGATGAATATTTATATTAGTAAAGTTTTAGTGGGGGCGGACAGTCACCTAATTTAATGAGGCAGCAAGGCATGTCTAAAGATTTTTTTCAGTTGATGTTGGAAAGGTTGCTATCTGGGGAATCTTGGGTGGTTGTTGTGACAAAAAAATGTAGAAATGGTAGTTATAATTGGTTAAAGACAAACGTAATACCTATTTATGATAACAAACATATTATTGTGCATGATTTAATACGAACTGATGTTACTTCTGATCAAATTAAACAAAAATTAGTGTTTTGTAGGAATGTTAATAACACATACCCAGCTAATGATTTTATTTTTAAACAATCAATAGAAGAAAATATTATTTTTTTACAAATAATTATTTTAAGCTTGATTTTTTTAATATTAAATATATTAACAGTAGTATTTCAATCTGTTGTTTTTTTACCGATAATTATTAGTGTTGTGCTTGGGTGTTTATTGTTTTTAAATTATATAAATTGGATTTTATTTGATAGTGTTTTAGGGAGGTATTTTACCAAGTCTGTTTCTATCATTAATATAAGGTGTTTTGACCAAGTTAAATTAACTAATTTAATAATACAAAAAAACTTATTTACATTTTTAGAACGCTTACGAAAACTGGTTTCTAAAATCGATTTACGTGCAGTACAAGAAAAACTCATACAAACTCAATTATTAAAACAAGATTACAAATATATATATAAATTAGTTGATAATGAATCATATCAGATAGATGTAAGTGTAAGTTTTGTGAATAACACCGTAACCAGATCAAAAAATACAAGAAAACAAACTACTCAAAACTTTGAAATGAGTAATCAACAATTAATTAGATCAATAAAAGCTCTAACGCAGATTAATTTACATATAGATTTTTTAAATAACAAAGTGACTGGGTTTGCTAAAAATGAAGAAGGTCTAAATAAATTAGTGGTTGAATATACTGTTGTTGAATCCACAAAGGCCGGCGAGAAAAATCGAGAATTTGAAATGCTGGATGATGAGGTGCATTATTTAATTCAAAGATATTATAAAAACACAGCATTAACCCCCCACTTATGCGATAACTTGGCAGATACAAAACTAAAGACTGAATTACCAGGTTTTCGCTCAAATAAACAACCAGAATATTGTATTTTGCAAAGTCATCAAATTATGGAAAAGTTGAAGAAAATAACACTTCAAATTATTGATGTTGATGAAAAATACAGTATTCAAACCCCTGTAGTAAAGGCTCAAACTCAACGCATAAAATCAATAGATAAATATGCGCATAAACATACATTGGCTTATTAGACTGATAGAAATATGAGGGCCTTAAATCTTAACTATTAAATAAAAGCATTGAATCAAGATCAGAGAAGGTTGATTTCTGGTTTTTAACGATAAATTAAGGGTGATATTATGATTGAAGAACTCGCACAAAGGCTTATTGATAAGTCGGTTCAAGGTAAACTTACTATGCCAATGTTACCTGAAGTGGCTCAAAAAGCTATGCAATTGGCTCAAGATCCGGATTCAGATTCATTAAGTTTAGCGAACTTAATACAGTCAGATCAATCTTTAGCTGCTCATGTTATGCGAATATCAAACTCTGCCACCTATTCACCAAATGGGAATATAATTTCATTACAACAAGCTATCAGTCGTTTGGGAATGAATATGATCGCTGAAATAACCCTCACAGCAGCATTAAGTGCTGTAAGATTTAAAATTAAAGGATTTGAAAGCACCTTGGACACTATTTGGCAGCATGCTTTGTTAAGTGGTTTGTGGAGTAAAGAAGTGGCACGCAAAGCAAGAAAAAATGTTGAAGCTGCTTACATAGGAGGTCTGTTACATAGTATTGGTAAGCCCGTTATTATTCAGGCATTGGTGAATGAAAATATGAATATTACACCTGAACAATGTTTAAAAGTGTGTGAATTATGCTTTTTACAAATAGGTGTTGATATTGCCAAGCATTGGAAAATGCCTGATCAGGTTGTAAAAGCGATTCAAATTCAAGATTCAAACGAGTTAAGTGATGCCGTCTATATTGGGAGTCAATTTGCGATGGTAAATATGACTGAAGATAAGGATTGGGATCAATTAATTGGTCAAGATCGTTTAAATAGTTTAAATCTATATGAAGAAGATGTGCAGGACTTAATAGCTAAACATGAAGATATAGAAGCAGCAAAGTCGGCGATGATGATATGAATAATATTAAAGAAATTGATTTTGTTGTTATTGGTTCGGGCCCAGCTGGGCAAAAAGCCGCTATACAGGCAGCAAAAGGTGGAAAAACAGTAGCGTTAATCGAGCAAGATTTATTATTGGGTGGCGCCTGTGTTCATAGGGGGACGATACCAAGTAAAACGCTTAGGGAAAATGCTAAACGTGTAAATATAATGCGTGAAAATGCAAATTTGGCTAATTTTAAATTAGATGAAGCCACCGAGATGACAACTTTAATTGATCGGTTAGATGAAGTGCTAAAAGCCCATGACTCATTTATGGCTAAGCAGATAAAGCGCAATAATATTGAGCATATACATGGTCGTGCAAATTTTGAATCCAAGGATGAATTAACTGGAAACCATGTTATAAAAGTAAGGTTTATACAATCCGAAGAACAAATTATCCATGCCAAGCAAGTTGTAATAGCAACGGGGTCAATTCCGCGAGAGCCTGATGATGTACCAATTGATCATGAATATATTTTTGATTCAGATTCTATTCTTTCTATGTTGTATTTACCTAAAAGTTTAACTGTTTTAGGTGGTGGCGTAATTGCTAGTGAGTATGCCTCGGTATTTCAAGCCCTTGGTGTAGAAGTTACAATGATTGATAAATATCCACGGCCTCTTGGTTTCTTAGATCATGAATTGACAGATAGATTTGTGCATGCTTTTGAACAAATGGGTGGCACATGGATGGGTAATACCAAATTAGCAAAAGTGTTTTGGGATGGCCAGAGTTCTGTGGTTTGTGAAACCAGTGATGGTGAGTTAATTAAATCGGAAAAACTTCTTTGTGCTGCTGGAAGGTACGCGAATATTAAGGGTTTAAAAATCGAAAATATAGGCCTTTCATTAAATGAAAGAGGGCATATTCCTGTTAATGAAGATTTAGTCACACCAATCGATAATGTATATGCAGCAGGAGATGTGATTGGTCCACCATCTTTAGCTTCAACATCAATGGAGCAAGGTCGTCGTGTTGCATGTAATGCGCTAAATTTAGAAATTGGTAATATGAGTTATTTAATACCAACGGGTATTTACGGCATACCTGAGCTGTCAGCGGTAGGATTAACTGAGATGCAGGCTAAGGAGCAGCATACTGATGTTATTATAGGGCATGCTCATTTTGAGGAAGTTGCTCGAGGTCAAATATCAGGTATTCAAGACGGTATGTTAAAACTTATTTGTTCAGCAGATGCTCAAGAAATATTAGGTGTTAAAATTGTTGGAGAAGGGGCAACTGAATTGATACATATTGGTCAAATGGCAATGTTAGGGCATTTTAAAGTAAAAGACCTAGTAGAAACGATATTTAATTTCCCCACATTAGCTGAAGCGTATCGTGTGGCAGCTTTATCTGCGCTTGGACAAATTAATAAAAAGTGAAAAATAGTTAGTTCCTGTTTTTAACAATAAATATTTTTCAAAAAAGGTATTTATCTTTCATAAAAGTCTCATTTAGGTGGAAATTATTTACATAAGGCTACATAGATAAATTAAATAAGCGCTGAAAATGGATAATATTACAATTTGTATTATGAGGATTTACATAAGGCTACATACATATAACAAATGGGCGTTTAAAAGGGTAAATATTACAATTTGAGTGCTATTGCGCAGGAAAAAATGAAAAACAATGAACTTAACGAATAAAGCACGTATTTTAGTGACAAGAAAAGGATATAAAGGCGGAAAGATTGTAACTTTCTATTGCTTATTGAATAGATATTTAAATATTTGTGAGACGTGCGTCACTAAATTGACTCGAGTATGAGTACTATCTCACTATATTACACTTATGAACATTAAGAGATGAAGGACTTGAAGCCAAATTGAAGTAGAATCACCTCATCAAAACAGCGTCGCTCCATTTAATTAGATTGAATGCAGAATGAAACTGTTGAAATAATTGTCCTTAATATAGGTGAGTTTATGATTTTAAATAAAACGGCATTAGCCATCGGTATAACTTCAGCATTAGTGCTGGCAAGTTGTTCAAAATCTGATGACGCTAACTCTGCTCCAAGTATTTCTTCTGCACAATTAGAAGACGGTAAATTAGTTGCTATGGCAACTGATAGTGATGCTGACGATAATCTAATATATACATGGTCTATGAATGGCAGTGAATTGGGTCGTGGTGAATCTCTTACTCCACCTGCTTCAGCTCAAGGCAAACATGATGTAACTGTTGTAGTAAGTGATGGTACCGAATCTGATTCTTATACATTCGAAGTAGATTTTGGTAATGGCGATGGCGATGGAGGTGAAGCGCCACCTGTTACAGATAATATAGCTCCAGTTGTAAATGCTGGAACATCTGTAACTGCAGTTTCTGGAACACGTTTTTACCTTAGTGGTGTTGCAACTGATGCTGACGAAGGTGATACATTAGAATATATATGGTCTGTAAAGGATCAAACATTTGACTCAGCTAATGCGTCATTTGTAATTGATGAAGTAGGTACTTGGGTAGCTACTTTAACTGTGTCTGATGGAACAACATCAACTAGTAAAAGCGTAGATGTTACTGTTACTGAAGCTGGTGTAGATCCTGTAAACTCAGCACCTTCAATAAATGCAGGTAACCCAATGACAGTAGTTGCTGGTCAGGCTTTTATATTGAAAGGTTTAGCAACTGATAGTAATAATGATAATTTAGTTATTAACTGGAATGTTGATGGTCAAGATTACTCAGATTTATCAAGTATAGTAACTTTGCTAGCAAAAGGTTCATTTGTAGCAACATTGACAGTAAGTGATTCAGTTAACCCTGCGGTTACTGATACAGTGCTTATTACAGTTATAGAAGAAGGCGTTGATCCAACTAATACTGCACCAACAATTACATTGGCTGTTGTGTCAAACGGTTCTTTAGTTGCTATCGCAGCTGATAATGAAACTGATAGTGCTGATTTATTATACACATGGTCAGTTGGTTTAACTACAATCGGCACAGGTACACCTTTGCCTTTGACAGCAGTAAATACAGTTACAGGTTTACAAACTGTAACTTTAGTCGTTTCGGATGGTTCAAAAACTGCTACAACAACTGTTATTGATGTTGATTTTGGAGATGATCCTGTAGTTATCCCTGGTAATCTAGACCCGGTTATAACTTCTGCTGCATTAGTTGGTTCAAGCTTAGTTGCAGTAGCAACAGACGATCAATCAACAGCAGCTCTAACTTACACTTGGACTATTGATGGTATTCCAGCGGCTACGACAGGCGCAACAATTGCTGCTCCTTCAGGTTTGACTGGTTCTAAAACAGTTACAGTAACTGTTACTGATGCGGGTGGTTTATCTGATACAGATACGTTCACAGCTAATTTCGGTGGTGGTGATGGAGGCGGTCCAATTGTAGTTATCGACGATCCTGCTATTGTCATTATTGATCAATATGATGGTGATATTGATTTAGATGAGCAAGTAATTGGTGTTAAGGGTACAAGTTTACAAACAGCTGGTAATCCATTTGCTGATGCTTATTTCTACTTAAATCCTGATATTTCAACCATGATCGATTACTCACTTGAGCGAGTGACTGATGATGCATTAATCCAAAAAATGAAATATGTTCAGAAACAGCCTAGTGCTATCTGGATGGATTCCACGGCTACTATTACTCAAGCTGGTGGTGATGGTTCTCGTATTACATTATTGGGTCATTTAGATGCCGCTTTAATGCAGCAAGAATACTATAACCAGAAAGATGGTGGTCAGTCACCAATGACTGTAGTTATCATTATTTATAATCTACCCGATCGTGATTGTGCAGCGTTTGCATCAAACGGTAAGTTGATCCAAGTAGGTAAAGATGATGGAACTGTTTACCCTGCAGATGTATTGGGTATGGGTTATGAAAAATATCGTGATGAATATATCGCGCCAATTGCAGCTGCATTCTCTGATCCTAAATATGCAAGTTTACGTATTGTAGCGATGTTAGAGCCGGATTCGTTCCCTAACATGATTACCAATACTAATGAAGGCAATACAAACCCATTATTAGGTCCACAGCCTGCATCATTAACTAGTGGTGGCTACTGTGATAAAATCTTAAACTTTAATAATGATACGGTTGTACCACCTGTAACTGGTGAAGGTAATGATGATTACCCTAACTTGGGTTTATATGCTGATTCATTACGTTTAGCCATTCAAAAGATGCACGAAGCTTCGTTAGTTAGTAATAATATCTATACGTATATGGATATTGGTCATGCTGGTTGGTTAGGTTGGGATGTTGCAAACGATGTAACAGACGATTACCCAGGCTATGAAGACCCAGAGTATGAAGATGGTACTCCTGATTATCTACAAACCAATATGAAGCGTGGTGTTCGTTACTTTAAGCAGTTGATTGATGGTGCTGATGGTGCGATTGATGGTCAAGGTATGGAATGGGTTCGTGGTTTTGCCTCAAACACATCGGGTTATACACCAACTGAAGAGCAGTTAATTAGTAACTCAATGGCTTATTTGGATCTAAAAGAATTAGAGCCTTTCTATCAGTACAACCCAGCAGTTGATGAAATGACATATATTGATAACTTAAACTACTACTTTACTACTGAAGATCCTGATGGATGGTTCGGTACTCAAGCATTTGCTGAAGTAGGTTTTATTATTGATACTGCACGTAATGGTTGGGGTGCTCTAGGTGATGCTCGTCCTAGACCAGGTTCTGGTACTAAAGGTCTTGATGGTGATAAGCGTGTAGATACTCGTGTTCATCGTGGTCACTGGTGTAATGTAAATGATGCCGGTGTTGGTGAAGTACCAAAAGCTGCACCAGATGCAGGTCGTCCATACTTAGATGCATTCTTCTGGATGAAGCCACCTGGAGAAGCAGATGGTATTTCTTTTAGAATTGAAGATTTTGAAGAAGGCTCTGCGGCATATGCAGCTTTAGATGATATTGAAAAAGATATTGTAATTCAGTCTAATCACCCAGCTTATGCAGGTAAAACTTTGGATACTATGTGTATTCCTGGTGAAATGCGTGAAGATGTAGCAACAACCCCAGTACCTGAAATGTCACCACATGCTGGATCGTGGTTCCATTATCAGTTCATTATGTTACTTGAAAATGCTTATCCACCATTGGGTCAGTCAGATTACTTACAATAATAATTAATATTGATTAAAAGCTAAAAAATCCGATGTCAGTAATGACATCGGATTTTTTTTGGTTTGTATTTTGTGTTTTAAATATCTTACTTATCCTACGTATAGCTGCTTAAAGACTACTAACTTCTAATACTTCAACTTTGATCGCTTCACGGTTACGCTCTAGCGTTTTTACACCAATACCTTTTACATTTAAAAGCTCATCTGCAGTTTTAAAGTGTCCATTTAATTCGCGATAATCAATAATAGCCTGCGCTTTCTTTTCACCTATCCCACTTAATAAATCGGCCAAAGTTTCGAGTGAATCTGTATTGATGTTCACATACAGAATAGTTTGCTGAATTGGGTTTGTAATCTCAGTTGAATCAGCAGAAAAAGCAGGTGTAATTAAAAGTGCGCTTGATGTTAAGGCGGACAAAATGAACGTTTTTAGAGTGAATTTACTCATAGTTTTATTCCTTTGGTTAAACATAGATAAACAGCAAAATGCTGTTTTAAGTAACTTAATTGAATATCCATCTATTAAGTGCTTTTCAATATAGACGTCATTTTTTGATATTTCCATATTTTTTGTAGTAGATAGCAGCAAAGATGATATATGCTTTGAGAAAAATTGAGTTATTAGATACAATCTGCAACAATTAATTCTTCCCTAAGTCAGGTGTATGCAGAACCCGCTATTCCAACGAGATGTAGTTTCTATAAAAGATTTTTCACGAGAAGATCTAGAACTAATCATAAAAACAGCCCAAACAGTCAAAGAAAATCCGTCTGGACAATTCTTAGCTGGAAAAATCATCGCCAGCTGTTTTTTTGAAGCCTCAACAAGAACTCGATTGTCATTTGAAACCGCCGTGCAAAGACAAGGTGGGCAACTGATCGGGTTTTCGGATGCAAGCAATACATCATTGGGTAAAAAAGGTGAAACGTTATCAGACTCAATCCGTATGATTGACTCTTATGCCGATGCAATAATAATACGACATCCAAAAGAAGGCTCAGCAAGACTAGCAGCCGAAGTAGCAAAAGTACCTGTCATTAACGGTGGTGATGGTGCCAATCAGCATCCAAGCCAAACTCTATTAGATCTGTTTACAATATTTGAAACACAACAAACATTAGATGGAATAAAAATCGCGTTTGTAGGAGATTTGAAATACGGCAGAACCGTACATTCATTGGCGCAAGCATTATCGTTATTTGACGGTGTAAAAATGCAATTCATCGCTCCAGACGCATTAAAAATGCCTGAATACATCTGCGAAGAGCTGTTAAGTAGTGGCGTTGAATATCAGGTTGTTCAAAAAATAGAAGACGCAGTAGAGTGGGCCGACATCATATACATGACCCGCGTCCAAAAAGAGCGTTTTGATCCAAATGAATATCATTTAGTGGCTTCACAATATGTTTTAAAATCCGAATTATTAAAAACAGCAAAACCGAATTTAAAAATATTACATCCATTACCAAGAGTGGATGAAATTTGTACGTCGGTAGATAAAACTCCCTACGCCTATTATTTTCAGCAAGCTGAAAATGGATTGTATGCAAGACAGGCATTATTAGCATTGTTACTTAATGAGCAGGGGATTTATGGATAAGTTACATAAATTACAAGTTGAAGCCATAGAGAAAGGCACGGTAATCGATCATATACCTGCAGGGCAGGGATTAAAGATTATCAACCATCTACAATTGATGGACAAAAAATTAAGATTAACGGTAGGTTTAAATTTACCAAAAGAGTCGGGTGAATTTAAAGACTTAATAAAAGTAAATGAATGGCATCTAGTTAATGAAGAAGCCGAAAATTTATTCTTATTTGCGCCAGATGCCACCATTAACCAAATAGAAAATTATAAAGTAGTCAAAAAATATAAAATGAAAGCACCCAAATTGCTAAAAGGTGTATTTGACTGTCGAAATCAAAATTGCATAAGTTTAACAGAGCCGGTTGATAGCAAGTTTATAGTGGATCAATCGGATAAAGGTTTACGTTTGCAGTGCCACTATTGTGAGCGCTGGTTTAGGGATTGGGTATTTGTATGAATGGACATAAAATAAAGATAGCCATAGCTGGAACGGGTTATGTAGGTTTATCAAATTCAATGTTATTAGCGCAACACAATAAAGTGGTTGCCATAGATATAATTGAAGAAAAAGTAATAATGTTAAACAACAAACAATCACCAATAGTCGATGTTGAGATTGAAGACTTTTTACAAAACAAAAATATCGATTTTAAAGCAACAACAAATAAAGAAGAAGCATATAAAGATGCGCAGTTTGTAATAATTGCAACACCCACTGATTATGACGTAGAAACTAACTATTTTAATACATCGTCAGTAGAATCAGTAATCAAAGATGTAATAGCGATTAACCCAAGCGCGGTAATGATTATTAAATCAACCGTACCAGTAGGGTTCACGAAATCAATAAGAGAAAAATTTAAAAACGAAAATATAATATTTAGCCCGGAATTTTTACGCGAAGGTAAAGCGCTACACGACAACCTATATCCATCAAGAATTATTGTCGGCGAACAAAGTGAACGAGCAAAAACATTCGCAAATTTGTTAGAGCAAGGTGCTATTAAAACAGATATTGAAATTTTATTTACCGATTCAACAGAAGCCGAAGGCATTAAGTTGTTTTCAAATACATACCTAGCAATGCGAGTGGCGTATTTTAATGAGTT
>JALJPK010000128.1 GCA_022968985.1 Pseudomonadales bacterium
AACTTTTACTTATGTAATGTCTTGCGTTTTGTCTATTATTAAATTTTGTTATTACGTGAAAACAAATTTTATTGAGTTATAGTAGAATTATATATGGAAAAGATTAATTTAATTGAATAAAAATGGTATAAAATTAAATTTTCTGTATTTTTATGACATTTTCCATTGTATTTTTTGGGCAAAATAAAGTTAAACCTTTTTCTTTTGCACGAAATGAGTGTGTCTCACCGGTATCTTTGATCAATTGAGCTAAATTAAACTCAATCGGCTCAAACTCTAGTTTTCCCGCTTCAATTTTAGAAAAATCCAATATGTCATTGATGATGGACAATAATGATTCACCACTTCTTTTAACTGTTTTCGCGTATTTAGTTTGCTTGTCATCTAATTGTGTTGCGAGTAACAATTGAATCATACCGATTACACCATTCATCGGTGTTCTAATTTCATGGCTCATATTTGCAAGAAATTCACTTTTTGCATAGTTAGCGGCCTCAGCTTGAACTTTGGAATCATTTAAGGCAGATTGTGCATGTTTACGATCGCTAATGTCGCGAATAATACAAACAAAGTTCTGAATATTATTGATATTCACTTCACTCACTGTAAATTCAATGGGAAAATTTCTTCCATTTTTGTGTTGAGCAATAGCCTCTTGTGTCTCAAATTCACCAGTGCCTTCATTTCTTTGAGTGGATTTAATAAAAAAGTCGTTATAAAACCTAAGGTAAGAATGACTGATTAATATTTCAATACTTTTACCCTTAGCTTCGTCTTCTTGAATTCCAAATATTGTTTTAATGGCAAAATTTGTAGTCAGAATTTTCCCTTGATTATCAAATGTGATCAACCCATCGGCAATGCTTTCAAGAATATTATTCATGTAATCTTTAGATACCACGGTTTGGTCTAATTCAACATTCATATGGTTAAACGATTTGGCTAATTCGGTTGTTTCACTTTTAAATATACCGGGTACCCATTTAATGAACACTGCATAAATTGGGGTGTATAAATTGACCTGATTGAGTTTAATTTGAAATCCAAAATCACCCGATTGAACACGATTAAATTGTTTAATAAGCTCGGATAACGGGGCAGTAATTGAATGTGTAATCAATGTACCGATTAGCACCGCCAGTGATAAAATGATTAATATATAGATGATCAAAGCCGCCTCACTTTTTTGAGCAGTGATGCGAACGTGATTGGCCGCAATTCTTACTTCAACAAGGTTTTGATCTGGACTAGGATGTGCTAAACGATAATCACGTAGGGCATTGTCAAATTCAAGGATGGATAATTGATATTCACTTGAATTTAAAATCGAAATAGCATCAACTGAAAGATCGTCTTTTATTTTTAAGAATACAAGACTTTCTAATTTTTCTAATTGCAGCCTAGCAAGTTTGGCGCGCTTAAAATATGATTGATCCTCATGGTGACTGATATTGATTACACTTTGTAGAAGTGGGTCCATATCGGTTAAAAAAGCAAAGTAACGTCGCTGCCACTTGGTGTTATTCTCATAGGCATAAGCGCGTACACTATTAAGTAAAACTTCTTGTATAAATTGTATTTTTTCCGTTTTGATGTCGACAGTTGATACATTTTGGTAAGTGTCGATACTGGACATAACTTTGTTATTTAACAGGTTCGATATTGCATTAATTTGGCGAAAGCCAATCAAACCGATCAACCCTGCCAGTATCGAGATAATCATAAATCCAATAATCAGCTTTGCTAGGATCCGCATTTTATTTGATTAATTCCTTCACACTTTCTAAAAACGAATCTGAAATATCCAACCCTAATATTTTTGCAGTGTTTTCATTTAGAATGACATAACTGTCTCTGGGGGATTCTGTTTTTAACCAACTCGGATTTGCACCTTCCAAAATTAACCCTGCTTGTTCACCTGATATGAGTGCAATGTCTTTAAAATCCCCTATATTTCCCACCAAGATCCCCTTAATAACCCCTTCTTTATTACAAGCAAAGGTTGGGATTTTATGGGTTAGGCTGAATGCCGAAATGATTTCTTCGCCGCCTTTATGAGTTAAAGTGTCGCAGGTAGAAAAAATGCCATCGATTTGATCGAGGTTATTCTCTAATTGACGCTGAATGTCGTCTAAATCTGTAGCAGCGATATCAATTATATTAATGCCCCGGCTTTCAAGTTGTTTTTTCACATCTTTAAATTGATTCGTTGAATTAGGCTCACCCATACGCCTAACAACCGCTAATGATTTTATATTGGGAATGAGTTGTTCAAATACATAATATTGTTTGGCAAAGGGCACATAATTTCGAGTACCCACCAAATTGTTTTCTGAATTATCAAGTGACTTAATTAAATTCGACTCAACAGGATAAGTGCATATTGAAAATACAACAGGAATGGGGGTCAGCATTTTTTGTGTTTGTTCTTGCGCTATGATTGTTCCTGGGGTGGTGATTGAATAAATTAAATCGACATTTAAATCAATGAACTCATTAATGATTACACGCTGGGAATCTAAATCGGTTTCAGGGTTTCGAATAATATAGGTAATGTTTTCACCTTCAATATACCCCTTTGAAGCAAGCCCCTGTTTGAAGCCTTCAATGCTTCTGTCAAACTCTGCATTTGTTGCCCACCTTGCCACTCCAACCGTGAGCATATTAGCGCTAAATATAAGTGAGTATATAAATATAGACGCCGGTATAAAAACAAGAGTTAACAGTAAAATGATGTAATACTTGTTTAATTGTTTTGACATAATATGAATCCAAGTGCATCGATTGTTTATTTGATAATTGACTAAAGCCATTATCGCTAGAATATAAATTAAAAAGTGCTTATATATTCATTCAAGACGAATTCTGGCATTTAACAACTGTTCTTTGATGGATATTACATCCGTTAATCGATTTTGCTGTGTTTCACCAATATTTGTATATTTAAGCAGCTCCATGATTAACTCATGTAAATTCAGGCATTAGTAACGCAGGAGCTATTCCAGGTTTTATTTAAATACTGATGGGGTCGGTATCCCCATCACCCAAGTTGTATTTAGTGGCCGATACCCGATTTTTGTTGCTTTTATTTTCTGGTTGTCTAGTTAATATGTTGGATGTGGATTTAAAATATTTGTACCTGTAATAATGGGTAATACAACAGCTCATACTTCTAACTGTTAAAACATTAAACATTAAACATTAAACATTAAACAGTCCGCAGTTTTTCACTTAGGTTTTTATGAGTTTCTTTTCTGTGATTTAAGCGCTATCAATTATTTTGTGTCTCTATAACATAGCCAATTCTAATTAACTCTAATCTTTGAGGTAAAAATGAATAAGTGGTTTTGTATTTGTATATTAATGATGAGCGCATGCTCGAAAGTGGACAACACAAACTTTAAATTAAGTGTCTAATACTTATATTTTAGTAGTAGGTTTTATTCGTATTAATCTGATTTGACTAAGATAAGAATAATGGTCATAAAGATGATGCGGTTTTTAGGCTGTTTTCAAATTGTAATGATTGTGTGCGAGACTATTCGATGGAATGAGTTTTTTTGATTTGGTTAAAAAGTATTAAGAAGCAATTGATTTGACCTCTTTATCTATTACATTTGACTGATGGGGGGGCGCGACCATCGCATTTGTGGTAATTCATATAGCCTTTTACCAATTTTTATACTCTTCAGAATTTATAAAATCTTCATAAATACTTTGATTTAAAAACCAGGTTTTCTCATAACTTATACCATGTTCATTTGATGCTTTTTC
Source organism: Pseudomonadales bacterium (assembly GCA_022968985.1). Lineage (GTDB taxonomy): Bacteria > Pseudomonadota > Gammaproteobacteria > Pseudomonadales > Natronospirillaceae > Marinicellulosiphila. Next base: position 3,775 of record JALJPK010000128.1, read on the forward strand.
TATTGCGTAAATAGCTTGTGAATACAGATGGCTTTCAATTAAATAATAAATTAATACATGTTGTGATAAGTAAAAATCAGGCTCTAGTTTAATGGCGTGCTGTATATGCTCTAATTGTTTTTCTTTATCCCCTAATTCTTTGAACAATCCTGCGACGAGAATGTGTATGTACGCATCGTTTTCAATCAATTTATTTATTTTAATTAAAATTTTAATTGATGCATTGTACTCATAATTCTTGATGTTATACATTAATAATGGAAAATAAAATGATTGTTCATCTTTAAAATTAGTATTGATGAAATTTAATTGTTTGTTGTGAGCCTTGTCTGATACATATGAAGATAAATGCAATCCTAATCGAGCGATAATTGGTTGAGATCTTATTTTATCATCTAAACTGATGAATATATTGTAGGCATTTAAGTAATCTTCATTATTTATGTGAATATTTAGTTCTTGAATTAATTTTGATAAATGTTCATTTATTGAGGTTTTTTTAAATATTTTCGTAATTAAATTAGACTCAATAAATAATGAATCAATTATATTTGCAAGGCTTGAACTTGAAAATTCACCTGTACTAAATAGATATAAATCAACAATTTTTAAAATATTATTTCTGTCTTTCTTTATAATTAATTCGATAAAGTCAAATTCTGTATTTTCGTATATTATTCGATAAAAAATTTTATCTTCATCTAACTTAATCAATTTAGAAGTACTGTTAGGGGTTGTTAGGTTTGAAAAAAGTTGTTGTAAATAAATTTTTTTCATACTTGATAGTGTTATTAAAGAGTCCGCTTTGTTTTTATTACTTATTTGGGATTTACTTAGTGTGGTGTTTATATATGAATCGAAATCAAAGTGATTTGAAAATGTAGTTAAGTCGTTAATAGTGATTGATGTAGTTATTTCTTTTTCGAAGTCATTTAAATCCATAGAAATTGAAAATGGTGCAATAAAAACAAACAAAGAACATATTAATAATATTTTATAGTGCAGTTTATTCATGATGCTATAGTCCTGATGTTTTATAATTATACTATGTGCTAATTGAAAAACTCTTAAAAAACAAAATTGGGATATTTTCGAACCAGACACTCCATGCATTATTCAGTAATTGGAATTATTTTCAAGCCAAATTTTTCATTTTTACAGAACGTACTTCGAACCCTAACTAATAAACAAAAAAACTGGTGCCTAAATGACGGGGAGCACCCATTAAAAAACTCCGGTCAGTAGGAGAAGTGTACCCCAACGGGGGGCGAGTCTTGACTTCGGACTGCTGTGAGATATGAAGTCAAGATTTGATCCTAATTTTTTTAATATTTCTTATTTTTTCGAATAATTCATTATTGCGTTGTAAAAATATTTTTTAAAAAAACTATAGTACCACCAAGGCTTTGAATCAAAATCTACAATATCATTTGTAATATTTAATACCTCTGCAATTTTTTGATATTCTTTATAACAATAAAGTGGGTATAAAAAAGTACTTAATGCTTTAATTGAAGAGTAATTATATTTTGCTTCTTTAATCATATGGGAAAAAGTAGTTAATATTTCAGATTTTACTTCAGATTTAAACAAATATTGCGACGACTCTTCATCTCTATCTTGCATTTCTAAATATAGTTTAATCTCATAATGAGCGGCAGGTATTAATGCTAAGTTTGGATCGCCAGCTGAAAGTCCATCACAGGCACGTCGTGAAAACTCTAATAATTGTTTTTCGCTGCCTAACCATTTAGGTGTTTTAATATTTAGCATTATTATATTTAGATAAAAGTTTGATCCATTTGTATTACTTGCTTCATCATAGTACTTTTCAATAGTTTCCATATCATAACCAAGATAGAGGAAGACTCTTAGAATAACTTGATAAACCATTTTATCATCTTTATTAAGATCTAATGCTGTCATTAAGAAATCTAACGATTTCTCAGCAAATTCATACATCAATTCAGCTTGATTTTCACTGACGTTTTTTGCGACATCATTTCCTCTTGATCGAGCTGAATATTGATGATTTATTACCCCTAACATAAAATTAGTTACATAATTATTAGATTGAGTTTCACAATACTTCTCAAATTTTAATATATCTTTATGCTCTTGGATCGCGGTTGTAATTATGAACTTTGTATTAAAATCTCCATTTGAGTAGATGTGAAGAATACTTTCAAATTTCTCTAGTTGTAAAATAGAACTGTACTCTTCTAATTTATTTTTAATTAGTGTTTCTTTTATTTTATAGCGTCTAAAAAATAACGCTCTTGTACGCTCTAACATGCAATTATTCCAAATCATTAGGTTAATTCTAAATATTATAAATTATTCTAGCTAGGGTTCAACCCGAACCCAAGAAAAGCAATATAGAGGGGCATCAGCCAGTTAAGACATAAACACTCATAACACCCAATGAAAGAAAGCACTCACCCACTTTTGGCATCATAAATGGATTTCTAGTTTTATAAAAAATAAAACCAATTTCAAACACATACAAAAGCAAAATCAAAAACAAAGGGATGTTACTCTCGATATAAATATCGAGCCTACAATCAAAAAATAGGGCATCATAAATGGACTTCCAGTTTTATAATAAATAAAATTAATTTCAAACACATGCAAAAGCAAAGGGATGTTACTCTCGATATAAATATCGAGCCTACAATCAAAAAAATGGGCATCACAAATGGATATCCAGTTTTATAAAAAATAAAATTAATTTCATACAAGATCTGCGGGTTATCAAAATAGTTGTCGAAATAAATTACGACCTACAACATTGACACCCTGAAGGGTGACCTACGAATTAAACAAACCTTAGGATCAGAGTAAATAATAGATAAAAAAACAGTTTATTTTCAATCAAACAAAAAAAAGGCCACTAAAAAGTGGCCTTTTTTATATCAATGAAAATCAATTAAACGTACCAGCACATGGATGTGCGAGAAGCGACTGGGTATTCAAGAAAGGTTCCCTTTCGCCAGAATACCCACAAAGCTTTTAATTCTTTCATGGACGAAAGAATTAAACTTAAAGAGCACTTAATAGATCGTTATAAACTGTGGAATATCTAAATACAAATTATTATCCGCTGGATTATAAATTCGCATTTTAAATTCATAAGTTTTAGCTTCCATTTGACCGGCTTTAAAGGTCACTTCTGTATTAGGTGATCTTGTATAAACACCTGGGTAAGAAGCCAGTTGACGACTCACAGGACTGTTGCTGTAGGTTAAACCCTGTGGTAAACCGATAAACTCAAACGTCCAAGGTTTTTCTGAATTATCACCAAAACCAATATCATTAATTACAAACATATAAAAGTTAGTAAATTCTTCACCCTGTTTGATTTTACAGCGTTCTTGGGCGCGTTTACATCTTGCTTTTTCTTCTAGTGGGATTGTTTTTGTTGGCACTAAACCCGATAGATCCACACTAAAGGTAATTTGGCCGTAAGTTTTATCAACCTGTAATACTTCGATGCTCACACCTAATACATCAAGATCAACTTTGTCTGTCACCGCAACATTTAATTCATTAAATGCCCCGCTGCCAGCATTTAATAATGTACGATCTTCGTACAACAATAAACCCGATGTTATGTTGTTAAACTCTGGTTGATATAATCCGTAATCAAACTTTCCTGGCTGTCTGAATTCTATCCACAGGTCTTTGTCCCAACCTTCCACTTCGATTTTTGCCGCGTTAAAACCCGTTGCTGAGTTTAAATGATCCAAGGTGACTTCAAATGAACCTGTGCCTGATAACGTTTTTATATGTTCATCACGTAACCATCCGGCTTTGTGGCGATTATAAGCAAACATCGAGGTGCCATAGAAACGTGAAGAAGATAATAAATCAAACATGTTGTAATTACCTGATGCACAAGTCCCTAATATCACTTGGTCATCACAATATTTGGTAACACTGTGGCCATCAAATTGTTTACTGTGGATAAACTCATGCACTAATGTGCTATCAAATCGTTTTAGCGGTTCACCGTCAAAGTTGGGATAACATAACTCATAATTTTTATAAAGTTGGCTCTTATAAAAACAATGATCCAACATCGTATACGGTTTCATATACATATTGATGTACGGTTTCACACCAAAAGAAGTATTACCAATTTTTAATTCTTTAGGTGTCGCAAAGGTACTTCCGCTAGCACCACCTGGGTTTTTAGTGTCATCAAATACTAAAACTATATAGTCATAGTTAGTGAAATCTAACGAGCCGTTTTCAACTGCAGCAACAATTAGATCTTGTTCATACCATTTTTCACGAGCTAATATTCCAGCAAAATCGGCACTTTCAAATTCAAACCAACCTAAGTCATCAACTTGATCAAAGCCTTCATGGCCATAACTGTTGTAAAGAATCATTTCATTAACCGAATTTTCAATACGATCTTGTACATCACTTTTAGCAACACTGGCCGCTACTGCTATATCTTTGAAATATAAAACAGCCACATCTTGTCCAACGAAATCATCCGCTGGTGCAAAAGTGTCAGTATTAATCTGCCAATCAACATTGGTTCTTGTATCGGTGTCGGTATTAGTTGCTGTAGTGGTTGCTGTGGCAGTAGCTGTTGCTGTATCTGTATCTGTATCTGTATCTGTATCTGTATTTGTCACTGGTGTTTGACTGCGAATTTCAGCCACACGTTGTTTTATTTGCTCTAAGGTTTGACTGGTTTGACTGTAAGACTGTTCAAGTTGTTGAAAGGCTTGTTGAGCATTTTGATAAGTGGTGCGGATTTCTTGAGCACCATTATTTCTAATTTGAAGTTGTTTTATATCAAAAAGAGCAATTTTTGCGGCCGTATAATGCTGATACATATCAAGACGTTTTTGATTGGCTTGAGCATAAATTTCCTCTAATTTTACCAAATCCATTTCTTGAAAAGCTTCCCCTCTTGCCGTAGAAATTTCTTCTCCCATCGACACAACTTGTGTTGTAGCATCATTAATATCAGCTAAATAGTTTACTGCAATTTTGGCTGGGTCGGTTTCAACAAAAGGAGGGGTAGTTGTAGTGGAAGTATCGGTTACAGTAGCAGTATCTGTAGTGGTACCTGTTTGCGCATTTCTAACTTGATCAACAATTTGTTCAATATCTGTCAACAATTGTTGAGCATTGTTATAGGTTAATTCCCCTTGTTCTATTTTAGTTTTAGACAGGGCGATTAAATTAACAATCGTTTGATTATCCAAAAAATCAGCTTGATTAATTAGTGCCTCAGTAGCGGCGTTTTTGGCTTTATCTAATCCAGACTCGACCAGTGCCAAATGTTGTTTTGCTGTAATTAATAAGACTTCTAATTCAGTTAAATCAGACTGGGCTTGCGCTTGAATTTTATTTGTTTTTAATAAGTTTTCAAATATTGTGGTGATTTTAAGAAATTCATCCACTCTAAAGTTAACCGCTTCTAAGCGTTTAATTTCATCTTCAACAGAGCTGTCTTCTATTTGAGTGTCGGTTTGAGTATTAGTTAATGTATTAGTTTGCGTAGCGCTTTGAGTGATTGAATTCGTCTCATTGGCTGTCTCGGTTATAGTCTCGATTGTAGAGTTTGTAATTGTACCGGTTTGAGTTGCACTGGCTTGACTGCCGCCTTTATCTGCTGGTGAGCAGGCTGCGCTAATACACAGCAGCGAGCTAACTAATATAATTGAAAGGTTTGGTTTTAGCATTGATGTTCTCCAAATATTGTTAATGTGATGTTCTTGTTTTTAAGAAAAATTATTTTATTTTTATTCTGCTGACTCAAGTTTTCCTGCAAAACGGTAATAACCTAATGAGCCATAATCCGAGAAACCTTGACCAGCAGGGTCACCGACACCAATTCCGTCGACCTGTAAATAATAAGTACCTGGGTTTAGTTCAGTTACAATTTTATTACCTAAGGTGTGTGGGTAAGCAGCTAATCCGGTTTGTAATAACTCACCTTTTTCATCTAAAAGTGTGAGTTCTAACTTGATATTGGCGCCTAATTCGTTGGCGTATTTTTCAGGATAAACACCAAGGGTCAGAACCGTTGTTTGTTCAAGTGTTAGGCTAAACATATCCACATCGTCATTACGTTCAATAATGCCGTTGTTGCTTTCTGAGGTTATACGTTGATTGGCACTCACATTTAATGCTGTGGCTTGTTCAATTGTATTGTTGTAGTCATCTTCACGGTACTTAATGCCGTTAGCCGCTCGCGTAATAATGGCCAAATCGTCTTCCATTACACTGGCTGATGTATATTCGCCTTTACTAAATTGTGATAATTTTTTACCGGCTGAGCCACCCATAATCGGGCCCCATATACCGTGCCCTGAATAATACTCATTACCACCGCTTTGGCCGTCGTGACGCAAACCTAACGCATGACCAATTTCATGACTGCCATTAAATGCATCAAACACTACAACACTGCCATTAACGTTTTCACGTACCGTTCCATTTGGAATACCCCAAAAAACCCATACAACTCGCGATAAAGGATAAGCCTCTGCGAACGAGCCTTTTTGAGCAACACCCGCTACCGTTTGAAAATGAAAATAACGAGATTCTGTAAATACAACCATCAAACGGTCTTGTTCGTCTGCTTGATCAAACACCACACGATCGGTGGTGATATTTAATTCAAATGGGCGAAAATCGGTGCTGATGTATTGCCAAATCTCTAGAATGTCTTGTTCGATATAAGGGATATTTAATTGATCATCGCCTAATCCACCGCCGTCATAACCTTGTGGACGCGCTTGGATCGGTTTGTGATACCAATCAATTGCATTAACAACTTCGCCATCAAAATCCAAATAGATGACTTTTTTAGCCCCTACAAAACTTTGTAATTTGTCAAAACCTTCAATGATTTGAGAACCAAAACCGCCACTGTTATCAATACTGTCACTATTGTCACCAATACCATCACCATCGGAGTCGGCCCATTCTAATGGGTCCAAAACAAACAAATCATCGGCATTTACAACCCCGTCACCATCAATGTCGTTATCTGTATTGTTGCCAATACCATCATTGTCGGTGTCTAACCACTCACTGGCATCAAAAGGAAATGCATCAACGTCATCAAGGTAACCATCTAAATCAGAATCTAAATCACCGCCCAAATCTGTCTGAGTTTGCTCGTTAGTATCGGTTTGTGTAGTGGTGGTTGTGGTTGTTTTGTCGTCTGTGTCTGTCGTCGTTTTTGTTTGGGTGGCGCTGATTGTGTCTGTACTTGTTTCAGATCCTGTATCCGTTTGGGTGTCTGTTGTACTGATTGTGTTCGTAGTGTTTTGTGTGTCTGTATTACTTTTTGTGTGCGTATTTGATTGGGTATTAGTTGTGTTGTCTGTTGTGCTGCCTGTTGTATTTAGTGTGGCAGAACCGTTTGTTTGATCGGTATTTAATTGGGTATTGTCTGTATGAGTATTAGAAGTCTCGGTTTGTGTATTTTCAGATGAACCTGAAACCGTTTCTTTAGTGTTTTGAGTACAAGCAGTACTTAAACAAATTAAAACTGCGGCAAGAATTGAAGATGTTTTAATTTTTGACATGGGGCCCTTTTTGAACATTAGATTTAGACAAAGTTTTAATTGTTAATAAGTGACTGTAAATATTACTAAGAGATGAAAAAGTAATCTGATGCCAACAAATGCGGTTTGAGCGATTACTTTTTCACAACGCAGTTAGTTTGAATGTTTATTCACTTAATAAGCTCAAAAAGTATTTTATAATATTAAATTGTTAAAAAATGTGAAATAAATACAGAATTCGCTTATTTTGATACAAAATCTGATAAATAATTACAATCTATAACAATTGCTATATAAAGTTATACAATGTGTGAAAATATAAAAAACCTAAAAAACTGTATTTGATAACGAGGTTAAAATGATTATTTAGTAGTTGGTTGGTTTGTAAATTTCCTAAAACGGTAGGTTTTAGCAAACCAAAAAGTTAACTATTAAGTGAAAATAAAGCGCTCAGGTTTGATGTGTTTTAAAAGTCAGATCATGTTTGATGGATTTTTTGTAGGGGGACGGTTTAGTTGTAATTGCTGTAGAAATTAATTAAAAATAAAGGAAAAGAAAATCTTGCGGGGGGGTAGAGTCGTTGATCATTAATCGATCAATTTCTTTCTCAAAAAAAGGAGACAGTCACTTGCTTTACAATACTTTGAAACATGACAGGCTTATGATCCTCTCCAAATAAAAAAACAAGACAGCAAAGGAATATTACTCTCGATATAAATATCGAGCCTATCATCAAAAAGGGGTATCCAGTTTGATAAAAAATAAAATCAATTTCAAACACATACAAGGCCTGTGGGTTAACAAAATAGTTGTCGCAATAAATTACGACCTACAACATTGACACCCTGAAGGGTGACCTACGAATCAAGCAATCCTAGGCTTTAGCCTAGAAAAGAAGAAACCTTAGGCTCAGAGTAAAACATCAATAAAATAATCAGTTTATTTTCACTCAAACAAAAAAAAGGCCACTAACAAGTGGCCTTTTTTATATCAATGCAAATCAATTTAACGTACTAGCACATGGATGTGCGAATCGCGACTGACTATCCAAGGCGGGTTTCCCGCCGCTAGGATAGTCACAAAGCTTTTAAGTCAGACAAGGATGTCTGACTTAAACTAAAAAGCCACCTCGACTTCTGCATTATTACTGACTTTTAATTGTGCACTAAAACTCATTGTAGAATCGGCACGATCCACTGAGGAGTCATAAATATTTTGTACACTTCGAACCACTTCACCTTCAAATATTTGTACACCTTGGTACTGTACGATAACCGGCTGGTCTAAATCCATCATGTCGTCGTTTAACCAAATGACAAGTTGTTCACTGTAGTTTTCAATAATATTGATTGTATTACTGTCGTAATCATATTCAACCGAGATACGTTCTTTTGCTTTGGTGAATTCCAAAGGTACACCAACCCAAAAAAGCTGTGAGCGTCTTGGGTTATTTTGCTGCCAAATCACCTTAGTTGGAATTGGATCTCGGGTGTATTGATGCATCCAAGGTAATGCCGGTGCATCTAAGCCGTCCATCCAATGTGGTAAACCTGGATGAATGGTAGTTTTGTTAATGTATAAACCCGGATGCTCAATGGCTAACTCTTTTAAAATATCACCCCATGCTTGGCCGACTGTATTTCGATTATACGCAGAATCATTACCGCCCACTTGTAAGTTAAATGGCGTATTGGCTAAGCTAAATTGCTTAGTTGCATTTGGATGTCCTGCCATCATGCCTACACCTGCCCAACGATCCGCCATACGTACTCCCATTTGATAAGCACCATCACCACCGGCTGAGTAACCAATCAAATATACTCGGTTTGGATGAACGCCCACTTTTTCGATGGCCATTCTAATAATGATATT
>JALJPK010000129.1 GCA_022968985.1 Pseudomonadales bacterium
GAAACGGATACTGGCCCTTATATTGTCACTTCTGTTGAATTACCTGCTGGTGATGACGCGAACTATTCATTAGGATTTTTATTGGCTGGCGAATACACTTTAGCGCTACTTTGTAATTCAGTTGATGACCCAGAACTTCCCGATGAGCCTAATTTTTTGGAAAGTTACACTACCAATGTTTTAGTTACTGAAGAACAAACAACCATCCAAAACTTTTAACTGTTAATCTCTGGATATTGACCTCTTATCAACATATAGATATTCATAATTCATAGTCGAAAATGAATTATGGGCATCTATTTTTTTTGATTAGATAGGCCACATCTTCAATCATAATTTAAGCCCCCCACACTAATTACTTAAAACCTTTTTATGTCTTTGATATAGAGCCAATTAAAAACCAATTGTGATGAGCACTTCTCGTACATATCTATAATACTCTCTGAATTATTTTAAATAATCACATCGTTTTATTTTTTATTAATAAAAATAATTACTTACTTTTTCGTGATTTTAATTTTTTGTATATTCATTGCAGTGTCTTTGTGCCTCTATTGAGAGACTAAACACTTGTTTTCTAGGCAAATGTAAAATTATTTATCTTTTTAAGTTTTTTTGAAACATCTGGTCTTTAAGCGATAACAGCAAGCTAAAATTAAACATCTAATTTTAGTTTGTAAGGAAGGATAAAATGGCGATTTATCGAGAATCTCTACCTCAATGTTTAAACGGTTTGTTTTTAACCGACAGCGGATTAGAAACCCGCTTAATTTTTGAAGATGGTTATCAGTTGGATCAGTTTGCTGTTTTTGTTTTATTAACAAATACAAAAGACAGGTTAAGGCTAAAACGTTATTACATTGAACACGCGTTGTTGGCTATAAAATATCATTGTCACTTTATTTTAGAGAGTGTCACTTGGCGCGCAAGTGCAGATTGGGCTAAAAAACTAGGCATTAATTTACAAGAATTAGATTCATTAAATAAGCAGTCCATACAATTGTTAGAAGAAGTTCGCAGTCAGTTTGCCACCCCCAACAATAAATTTATAATCAGCGCTTGTATTGGGCCTAGAGGTGATGGCTATCAAATATCAACCAAAATGAACGAACAACAGGCATTTGATTACCACAAAGTGCAAATACAGAGTTTTGTTAATACTCAAGCCGATATGGTAAGCGCTCTAACCATTAATTATGTGCAGGAAGCCATTGGTATCGTTAAAGCGGCACAATTTTATAATATGCCTGTGGTGATTTCTTTTACCCTAGAAACAGACGGACTGCTGCCCTCAGGCCAAAGCTTAAAAGAGGCCATCTTGCAGGTAGATAAATCAACAAGCAATGGCCCATTGTATTATATGATTAACTGCGCCCACCCGACTCATTTTGAACAGGTGCTGATTGCTGGAGAAAAATGGCCAACACGTATCAAAGGCATTCGAGCCAACGCCTCCTGTAAAAGCCATCAAGAGCTAGATGAATCTGACGTTCTTGATATTGGGGATCCATATGAATTAGGTCAACAATATAAAAAATTGCTTACAAACTTTAAGCATATTAATATTCTTGGAGGTTGTTGTGGTACCGATATCCGACATATCGAGCAGATCGCTAAAGCTTGCCAGGGATAGCTGGCTATAATTACCCGCTAAATCAAAACTACTTTACCCCCCCCCTACTCACTTAACCCATAATTAATTTACAAACACTAACAAATACCTGATAAATAATCTTAAATAACAATTGACTGATCAGTCACTCATAAATATACTTAACCCAATATTCAAGAAAACAATTCATTATGAGTACAGATAAAAAAGAGCAACTAATACAAGCCGCCATCGACCTGTTTTCAAAACATGGTTTTTGGAACAGCTCTACTGCCAGTATTGCCAAACACGCCAAAGTTGCCACTGGTACGTTATTTAATTATTTCCCCAATAAAGAAAGCTTAATAGACGAGGTATACCTGAGCATTAAAGCCGATTTATTAAATGAACTCAGTACAACTTTTGCACAAATTACGGATCCAGATGACGTAAAAACCGTTCTAGAACAGCTATGGTACCGTTATATTCACTGGAGTCTCGAATATCCGGTAAAACATGACTTACTTAATCAATTAAAATTGTCGGACTTAGTCAGCAAAGAAGCTAAAAATATTGCTATGGCCAGCTTTGCTGAATTTCATCAGCATATGATGATTTGGTTAAACAGCGGTAAACTTAAACCCATAAAAATAGAGTATTTTGCCGAGATTTTTGCCAGCCAAATGCAGGCTTGTATTGATTTTGGCAAGGATCAACAACTAAAAGATATGGTATTAGCCAAACATATCATGTTGGGTTTTGCTGTATTTTGGGACGGCATCAAAAGAAAAAATGACTAATTGGTCAAAATCTAATTAAAAGAAGTGTCTACCCATGTTATCGATTAAAAAGTTACCAAAAAAAATCAGTATCCCCTTATTAAGTTTTGGAGTTATCTCCTTAGGAGTTTTTATGTTTGATTTAAGTTTTTCAAGCCAGTACAACAAAAACAACACAACCCAAATCAAAGAAAAGGTTCAGCAGTCCGAACAATTTAACGGTAAGAAATTTGAAAATATCGGTCAAATCGCCCCAAAAACAGAATTGTGGGCCACCCTAAAAATGTACCTATTTGAAAAAGAAAAACCATCGTCGCCGTCTGCTCCAATCGAAGTATTACCTATTACCAAGGCACAATTAATCGAATTACAACAAAACCATCAACAAGAAGGATTATTGTTTTTTCGCTTAGGCCATTCCACCTTACTTATTTTACTTGATGGTGAGTTTTGGTTAACCGACCCTGTGTTTTCAAAACGCGCCTCACCTTTTCAATTTATTGGTCCTAAACGTTTTCACGAGACTCCCATTGATATAAAAGACTTACCGAATATTAAAGGGGTAATTTTATCGCACAACCATTACGACCATTTAGATAAAGTCGCCATCAAACAACTAAATAACAAAGTTGAGCATTTTTATACACCGCTTGGTGTTGGGGAAGACTTAGTAAAATGGGGTGTAAATCGTGACAAAATTAGCCAGTTGGATTGGTGGGAATCTGTTGAAGTGAATGGTGTCAGTCTGACAGCCACCCCTTCACAACATTTTTCTGGTCGTGCGCTGAGTGACGGTAATAAAACTTTATGGTCAAGCTGGGCAGTTAAAGGCAAACAGGGAAGTTTCTTTTTCTCTGGTGACTCAGGTTACTTTGACAAATTTAAAGAAATTGGGGACAGATTAGGACCATTTGATATCAGCTTTATGGAGACTGGTGCATACAATCGCATGTGGTCTGAAATCCACATGTACCCTGCCCAATCAGCTCAAGCCCATTTGGATGTAAAAGCAAAATACATGGCTCCGATTCATAACGGCACCTTTGATTTGAGCCTGCATACTTGGACCGATCCGTTTGAACAAATCAGTGAGGTTGCCAAACAAAAAAACATTCACTTAATTACACCTAAGATGGGAGAAGTGACAAAATTAAGTGAACTTGAAAATAAAACATTTAAACAATGGTGGGCCAATTCTAAATAGGTTTATTAACGATTAAAATAAAAGGTAGATAGTTATAAGTCCGTTTTAATTATTGATATTTATCTTTTATTTTCTCAAGACTCAAAAGGCATGGATGCTCTTGATATTTTGAATTCAGTTAATCTGAATCCTCTCCCTAATGTGTGCACTGAATATTTTTAAGACTGGTTTATTCTGGCTGTCTTCAATGTCACTTTCTATATAGTTACTCTTTAAGTTTAATTTCCTCATCCCTGATGAAATAAAAGACCTCATCCTGACAAAATAAAAGACTTCAACCTTGAAAAGTTAAAGGCCTCATACTTGAAAAAGTTAAAGACTTATATTCATTAATACAGACTTGCTTGTTTATCATCGTATTTATTTTGTTTTTATTAAACTCAAATCCTTTTCTTATTTCTGCGAGTTAATGTTATTTCTTAAGCATTTATTCAGCTTTGAAAAGCTATGATATAAACAATTCTTAAATCGGAACGTCCAAATGAAAACGTCCATCTTCACTTTAATATGTATGATCTCATTGTCTTCTTGTTACCAAACACCTACTTCCAATCAGGATTTTGATAATGATGGTGTGCGTAATCAATTAGATGCCTTTCCAAATGACCCAACTGAAACAAAAGATTCCGACTTAGACGGGGTGGGTGATAATGCGGATGCTTTTCCAAATAATCCTCTAGAACAACTAGATAGTGATCTAGATGGTGTTGGTAATAACCAAGACAAATTCCCTTTTGATGCCACGGAACAAACCGACTTAGACAATGATTTAATCGGTGATAATTCAGATCCTGATCGAGATGGTGATCTTGTTTTAAATCAAAATGATGCTTTTCCCAATGATGGATCTGAAACAACTGATTCAGATTTAGACGGTGTGGGTGATAACTCAGATCAATTCCCTTTTGATAATACAGAATGGGTAGACAGTGATTTAGACGGTGTCGGTAATAACGCAGATCAATTTGATAACGACCCTACTGAGCAATACGATACTGACTTAGATGGCGTGGGTGATAACAGCGATGCCTTTGTAAATGATCGCACTGAATGGAGTGACTCAGACTTAGACGGTGTTGGCGATAATAAAGATGTTTTTCCAAATGATGCAACTGAAACTCATGACTCTGATTTTGATGGTGTGGGTGACAATAAAGACGTTTTTCCAAATGACAGGAATGAATCAAAAGATACAGACTCTGATGGTGTGGGTGATAACGCAGATAAATTCCCGTTAGATTCAACCGAGCAATATGATAACGATTTAGATGGTGTGGGTAATAATAAAGATGTTTTTCCAAATGACGCAACAGAATCAAAAGACACCGATTTAGATGGTGTGGGCGATAATGCCGATGTTTTCCCTACTGATCCTACTGAGCAAAAAGACAGCGACCAAGACGGTTATGGCGATAATATCGATGCATTTGCCTTTGATGCAAGCGAGTTTTTAGATTCTGACTTAGATGGCTTTGGTGACAACATTGATCGTTTTCCAAATGACGCAAGCGAACACGCTGATTTAGATAACGACCTTATTGGTGACAATAGCGATCCCGATCGTGATGGCGATAACGTAGATAATAATGTGGACGCCTTCCCCAATGACCCAACTGAACAACTCGATTCTGATTTAGATGGTGTGGGTGATAACGCAGATAAATTCCCATTTGATAATACCGAATGGTTAGACAGTGATTTAGATGGCGTAGGCAATAATGCGGATTTATTCGATCTTGATCCAACGGAACAATACGATACGGACCTTGATGGCGTGGGCAATAATGCCGATGTTTTCCCAAATGATGCAACTGAATGGTTAGACAACGATTTAGATGGTGTAGGTAATAACGCCGATTTATTTGATAACGATCCTTCAGAGCAATACGACAGCGACTTAGATGGTGTGGGTAATAACGCAGATGTATTTGATAATGATCCAACAGAGCAATACGATAGCGATTTAGATGGAGTGGGTGATAATGCGGATGCTTTTCCAACAAACGCGTTAGAGTGGGCGGATTTTGACCATGATCTTATCGGTGACAATTCAGATCCCGATATTGATAACGATGGTGTATTAAACGCATTTGATATCGACAGTTTTAATGCTCAGCAATCACAATTACCACAATTTGTTGAAGGATTCTTTCATCTTCAAAGCAATTATCTTGGTGATGCCTTAATTGATCGTTATATGTATAACATTGATTTTGATTTTGATGGCGACATGGATATTGTGGGCAGTAACTACAACCAACAAGTATTTTTGTTAGAAAATAACGGCCAAGGTGAGTTTACCGAGCAATTATTATTCACAACCACATACGATCTTAATTCAATGCAGATAATGGATTTTGATGCAGATGGTGACATTGATTTTTTATTAACAGCCGACAATGATAGTGCCATTTGGATTTATGAAAACCAATACAATCAATATTTTGTTGAACAGTTATTAGTGGATGATTTATATGTAGGTGTGAAATTTATAGTGGAGGATATAAACGATGACCAACATTTAGATATCATCCGTTTATTAGAAGACAACCGTTTTGTTATATATACAAACGATGGTCATTCAGCATATTTTGAATCCACTGTAATATTAAATAGCGGCAACAATATATTTGATTTTGTTGTTGCGGATATCAACAGCGATGGCCTACAAGATATTGTTTACAGCGATACCGATTTATTAGCCATACGTTATTTAAAACAAGATATTTATGGGGGTTTTACAGATAACTTCTTAAACATTGATTATTACCAAGCCGCTTATTTAACCGCGCTAGATTTTGATGCGGACGGATTAGTCGACATCATTGCCAATACATCTGAAGATTTAACTGTGATTAGAAATTATGACAATGATCAATTTTTTATCCAACAAAGTTTTGCTAAAAATGTAACAGGTACAAAATTAGTTGCATTAGATGTGGAAGGAGATGGCGATTTGGATTTATTTGGATCGGTTTACGATCAACAAACAGCCCAGTGGTTAGTCTACGATTTGGGTGAATTTAATCAAACTTCCGATTATGTTCAGCCTGATATATTCACTGAATCAAACATAAATGCAGTAGCTGCGGATTACGATCTAGATGGTGACATTGATGTGATGCTAAAAACTAACAACACCGATTTTGCATTTTATGAAAACTTCGGATTCGGCACTTTTTACCAACTAGAAGGACAACGAACATCATTTAAATTCAAAGCAACCGATTGGGATTCTGAAAATATATTTTATGAAGCCGGGTTTAGTCATGATGAGGATTTATTTAATATTGATGTAACCAAACAAACCATTACATTACGCCATCCTGTTTACCATTATGGATTTAATGACAGTTATTATGTTGAAATCATAGCGATTGAAGGTGGATACGAGCAAACTAAATTGTTTGAAATCGTCATTGTGTCAGACATCGATTTAGATGGCATTGCCGATGCTCAAGACCCTGATAAAGATGGGGATGGTGTGATAAACATTGATGATGCTTATCCAGAAAATAGCACTAGCTTTTAAGTGCTCTTTAAGTTTAATTTCATCGTCCTTGATGAAATTAAAAGCTTTGTGATTATCCTGGCGCCGGGAAACCCGCCTTGGATAGTCAGTCGCTATTCGGGCATCCATGCCCTGCTTTTAAGTTTCACAGCCTTCTTCTAATTCACAAATTTAAAGTGGGTGGGAGCTTGCTCTCATTTCTTTTTATATCCATGAAAGCAAGCTTTCACCCACAGACTATATCTAACTTCGTCTCCTTCACTTTTATCCACTTACATTCAAATAACATCACTGATTGTAATGGTTTTATAAAACTGTTTAAGGCAGGCATACCCTATTCTTACAGCCTATTTGTATATCAACTTAGTTTTTCATTTAAATAGAAATAATTAACAATAAAAACTATTAATTCGAATAATTAATTTAGTATTTTTTACGCTATTAAAAAATAAACTAAACAAAACAAAACAAAACAAAATAAAATAAAATAAAATATTAAATCAGTTAAATGTGTATTTATGTAAATTGATTAATTTAAATGGAGGCTTTACTTGTTTAAATAATTATTCGTCTATAATTATTTATTGAATATAACTACATTATTAGAGTTTAAATGAATAAAAAATTGACATTAAATGAACAGTAATTCCGTCAACTTTATAACGAATATTATAAAATCAATACTGACAAAAACGCAGTTATTATTAGCTGTCATTATCTTTGCCTGTATTTCAACTGGTTATATCTATTTATCAACAGTATCAAAACAAGTCATCCAAAATAATTCAGAAAATGGTGCACAACGCTATTTAGAGGCATTATCTGAATTTAGAACATTGTATACCTCTGAAGTGGTGAGTATTGCTAAAAAACAAGGTATAACCATTACCCATAATTATCAAAATGATGATAACGCAATTCCTTTACCTGCCACGTTAAGTATGGCATTAGGTGAAAAAATCGGTCAACACCAATCAGGGGCTAAAACATTTTTATACAGTAAATATCCATTCCCATGGCGTGAAGATGAAAACAAAGCACTTTTTGAACAACCTTTTGTTAATCGCGCTTGGGATGCTTTAAATCAAAATCCAGACAAACCTTATTTTGAATTTATTGAATATAATGGCAAAGAATCCATTCGTTATGCCGTGTCAGATAAAATGCGCGAAGGCTGTATAAGTTGTCACAATGATCATCCACAAACCCCAAAATCTGACTGGAAAATCAACGATGTACGTGGTGTATTAGAGGTAATATTACCTGTAGATATCGCACAAGCTGCCACTCAAAAAAGCATCAATTCAATATTTATATTATTAAGCGCTGTAGCATTGGTATTTATGTTGTTGTTGTGGATCACTTTTAAACGCATCAATAAAGATAAAAAGGCGCTGACTCAAACAAACAATGATTTATCTGATCAAAAAAAATCTCTTGAGCTTACCCATCAAAAATTAGAAATTCACGCAGCCGAACTTAGTACTGCCATTCAATCAAAATCTGATTTTCTAGCTTGTATGAGCCATGAAATACGCACCCCCATGAATGGTGTACTGGGTATGTTAAGAATGTTAACTGAGACGAAATTAAATGATGATCAACAGCATAAAATTGGCATCGCACAAAGCAGCGCGGAATCTTTATTGTCCATCATTAATGATATTTTAGATTTTTCAAAAATTGAACAAGGTAAACTGGAATTAGAAAATATTGAGTTTAACCTCATCAAATCTTTTAGTGATGTTTGCGAAGCAATGACCTTTAGAGCGGATGCTAAAAACATAGAAATCATATTAGACATCAGTGGAATTAATAACAGTTTAGTCATTGGGGATTCAAATCGATTAAGGCAGATTCTAACCAATTTAATTGGTAACAGCATAAAATTTACAGACAAAGGTGAAGTAAGAGTTTGGCTCGCGTTAGAGCATTTAAATGAAACAGAAGTGATGCTGCAATGTAAAATTTACGATACTGGAATTGGTATACCTAATGATAAAATCAATAGCTTATTTGATGCTTTTACCCAAGTGGATGCTTCCACTACAAGAGTGTACGGTGGATCCGGTTTGGGTTTATCCATTTGTAAACGATTAACGCAACTTATGGGGGGCAACATCGGTGTAAGCAGTGTTATTGGTCAAGGTAGTTGTTTTGAATTCGATATTAAATTAAATAAAAGCAAACAACAACTTCAAATAAAACCTGACTTTTTAATGCAGGGTCTAACAGTTTTAGTTATTGATACAAATCAGTCTTTATTAAATTATGTTGAAAAACAATTAAAGACTTGGGGGGTAAATATTATTGTAAAACAAAACCTCAAACAAGCAGATAAAATGTTAAACAATGTTAATACAACCATTAAAAAACAAGACATTGATTTTATGATATTAGGTTTTAGTAAAGACAATCAAAATACTTTTTTTGATGATTATACTCAATATAAAAGCCTCCACGAAATAAAATCAGTAATTTTGACTGCAATGAGCCAAAAATTAAGCGATAAATTAATTATATCACCACTGTGTTTTGCGCATATCAATAAACCCATAACACCCTACAGTTTAGTTTATTGTTTTACAGCATTTGTTGAATTTAAAAAAGAAATCGAAAAATCAAGTTTGTCAAAAGATACAAATTATTTTGATAAAAAAAATCGAAAATTTAAATCTTATAATCAAAAAAACCAAGAAATACAAACTATACAAAAACCACAAATGAAATGGATGAAAGACTGTAAAGTACTGTTAGTGGAAGACAATCAAGTTAATCAGTTAGTCGCATTAAGTATGTTAGAAGAATACGAATTCATCATTGAGATCGCCAATAATGGAGAAGAAGCCATCTCAATTTTAAATAAAACAGATAAACATCAACCTTTTAATTTAATCTTCATGGATTGCCAAATGCCTATTCTCGATGGATATCAAGCCACCAAACAAATACGCGAAGCAAAAGCAGGCTCGCAATACAAAGACATCACAATCATCGCTATGACAGCAAACGCAATGAAAGGTGATAAAGAAAAATGTATAGATGCCGGCATGAATCAATATCTTACAAAACCGCTCAATCAAGATGAACTAAACAAAATCCTAGCAGAGATCCCAACTCCTAAATAACTGTCTTTGACACACAAAACAAAAACAAAAATAAACTCAAAACTCAAAATAATATGTTTGAAACATAAAAAAGGCCGGTACCAAAGTATCAGCCTTAATCAATTAAAAAATACAATCTTTTAAGTTAGATAACATAAGGGGTTTAGGTTGTTATGTACTTCTGTGTAAATCACCTTCTTTAAGTATTGTGTAACAACTGACTTAACCTTTTTTAGCTTCGTCCCCACCCCTTCTTTAGTATCTTTATTGCATTCGGTATTTAATTAATTTCTTCAAGAGGTATGTTCAGTGATATTCACTTTTTAAACATTAATTGAATTATTGAAATAATAAAAAAGGCCAGTACCAAAGTACCAGCCTTAATAGAATAACAAATCAAGCTTTTAGATCCTTAATACATCATGATTACATGCTTAATCGCTGTGTTAATAAGGCTCTAAAGAAAATATTAAAGAAGGTCCAATTCAGATATTCGAAAACTTATCAAATAATGGACTAGAAATAGTTTGAATTTAAAAGAACTATGAACTGTAGAATCCTTTTATTTGACGCGTTTCATACTGAATCCAGTTTCGTTGATGGTTTGTTTCTTATTTAGTGTGCCTGTAAAAATAAGTGTGTCTTAATATTTTATTTTAATATATCCGGCATTGTCAGTGTCGGATAATCATTTTATTTTTTAGAGTTTAACTTTTTAAGACTTTCTTCAAATAAAGCTACGTCATGTTTTAAATCCTCTGAATGCATTCTAATATCCTGTGATGCTCTTAATGTATTTTCATTTACCTCTGAAACATCATTTACGCTTTTGTTGGCTAAGTTAACATTCTCTAATTGCTCTTTTGACGCTTCAAATATTGATTGATTGAGTTCATTTAAAGAATTAACAGCTTCAATAATACTGGATAAAGAGTCGCGTACATCCGAGGATTCTTCGGCAGTTAAATTGGCGTTTTCAGCTTGCTGTTTTAAGCTTTGAGCCACTTGTTGGCTTTCTTTTTGTAACTCGGCGATGTCATTTTGGATTTCTGTGGTGGCGCTTTGGGTTTTGTTAGCCAGACTGCGTACTTCATCAGAAACCACAGCAAAACCACGACCATGTTCTCCTGCTCTGGCTGCCTCTATGGCTGCATTTAACGCTAAAAGATTTGTCTGATCTGCGATGGATCGAATTAAATCAACCACCTTGCTGATTTCATTTACCTTACTAGAGAGCACATCTGAATGTTGAGCCGCTTCGTTAAGTTCGCTGTTTAACACTTCAACCTGACCGGAAAAATTTTGGATCTTGGAGATATTCTCACTGACTCTTTGGTGGGCTTCTTTGGTGGTATCTATCCCTGTTTGAGAATGAACATTCATCTTTTTGGCATTACTTTGAATGGACGACATCAGCTCTAAAACACTTTTGGTACTTTTTACTTGCTGGTGTGAGCCTTTTTCAACTTCATTACTGTCTGTAAATATGTCATCGCTGGATTGATGAACCTTACCAGCAATACGGGTCATGTCTTTGACACTTTTTTCAAAATCGTCTAAAAGATAATTAAACGCCATGGCGGTTTCACCGGCTTCAGTGCCAATTTCTATAGGGGCGCGTAATGACAAATCTTTACTTTTAATAATGTTTTGCATGGTATCAAGCGTATCTAACCAGACTGTTTTGGCACCATGCTCAGCAACATTTAGGCCTTTATGTTCATCTTCTGGGCTGACCCGTAAATCATGCACCAGTTTTAAACCGTAAAATGTTATCAACCCCAATATAAAGGCCCAGGCAAAACAAGCGACGACACCCTGCAACTGAATCCAAAACTGGTCCCAATTACTGCCCGTCGCCAGCATCTCAGCAGGGGCAAAAATAGCTAAGGCCAAGGTGCCCCAAACGCCACCAAAACCATGAACAGCTACAGCACCAACTGGGTCGTCTAATTTAAAAATATGTATTAGCATATCTTCACTAAAATAGACGATGACCGCGCCAATCATTCCAATCATAATCGCGCCATTTGGCCCCACTACTGCACAGCCTGCGGTGATTCCCACTAAACCAGCCAGCAAACCATTAAGGGTTTTCTCTACAGAAACCTCACCTTTTTTATGCAGAGCCGAGACAATGATTGCAGTAATTGTACCCGCTGATGCCGCCAAGATAGTGTTGAGTATAATACCTGGAACCGAAGTATCGGCGGTTAGAGCGCTGCCACCGTTAAAACCGAACCAACCAAAAAATAGAATAAATACACCTAGGGTGGAAAGTAACAAGTTGTGCCCAGATATTTTTTGAGCTTTTCCTTTTTTATCGAATCGGCCAATACGTGCTCCGAGCACAATAATACCTGCCAAAGCTAACCAGCCCCCCACGCTATGCACCACTGAAGAGCCAGCAAAATCCATAAAACCTTTTAATTCTAACCAGCCCGCCTGATCAGAGACCGCACTGCCCCAGGCCCAATGACCAAAAACAGGATAAATTAATACACTAATAACAATGGATATTATTAAATAAGCACTAAATTTTGCTCGTTCGGCAACTGCCCCTGCCACAATAGTTGCAGCGGTGCCTACAAAAGTGGCTTGAAATACAAAAAATGCCATATCAAAGGGTTCTTTTACTTCAGAGCCACCAAAACCGCTGCTACCAAACCAAGAGTTGCCTTCGGAACCAAACATTAAGGCGTAACCAATAAACCAGAATGCCAACACCGCCACAATAAAATCACTGATATTTTTAATGGCAACGTTATAGCTGTTTTTAGCTCGCACCATACCCGACTCCAGCATGGTAAAGCCGGCCTGCATAAACATAACCAATCCTGCTGATATTAAAATCCACATTAAATCCATGTTCTGTTGTATTGTTTCAGTCATGTTTGTTCCGAAAAAATTAACGTACTAAAAGTGTAGACTTTTACTGAAAAATTGCCCAACTATTCATGCTCAATAAATGGAATACATTGACTATTAAACTAG
>JALJPK010000013.1:0-36315 GCA_022968985.1 Pseudomonadales bacterium
ACTTGGCCACATCTTTAAACGCATTACGTCTAGCTGACTTGTTTTTGTCAGGGTTTTGAGTTTCTGAATTATTTTCAACTAACTTGGCGACATCTTTAAACATATTACGTCTAGCTGGCTTGTTTTTGTCTGGGCTTTGAGTTTCTGGATTATTTTCAACAAATTGACTGACATCTTTTAACACATTACGTTTGGTGGGGTTGTTATTGTCGGGGCCTTGAGGTTTTGCTGGTTTATTTCTGTTTAAAACTCGATCAGCGGAATATAAGCTGCCATTAACATTAATCACCATTCGGCGTAATAGTAAGCCATGCTCAGGTGGTGCGCCGGGTTTAAGGCGATATAAAACTTCAACTTGGCGCCAGAAACGTTTGTATATTGATTGAGGATTAAATTTTCAACAGGTTGTAATTGACTGAAGTCTGCACCAATGCGGTATTGTTGGAATTCTTTGTTAAAATCACGCCAACCCATGCCAATAACCACAAAACATAACAATAAGTTTGCACAAAGAATAATAAGGAATAGTTTATGTTTAAGCTTAAGATGCACAGTCATGGTTTATTTCTAATTGAATATTCCATGACAGTATACGAGATTTTTAATAAGACAATGTGCAAATAAATTGAATGTTGAAATTAATGCAAAACCAATACAAGGGCTGCTTTTTCACATAAATCGGGCTCGTTTGAGTCATTTTTATGTTTGCCTTCATCTGTCATCACCGTAGTGAAACTTGTACGTGAGCCTTTGCAAATAGTTAACCCTAATACTTGGTTGGGGCTAAATACATACAGATCAAAACTCGCTTCACCGCGTGTATATGCTTCAAAATAAACACGTTTTTCACTGATAGTGAATGATTTTGCACCTTTTTTAGCGATTACTTCAAAAGGTTGATTGTCCGGTGGAATAACAAATTTCGCGTCATCACGAATTTCAATACTCGTCCAATTGCTGTTTGTATCAATTCTTAGCTGGTAGATATTTTCTTTCTCAGCGAGTGAAAATAGTGAAAATGACGCTAAAACTAGAAAAATGAGTGTTTTTGTTTGTTTTTTTGTAAAAATCATGGACTTTCTCTTCTGTTTGTTGAAAATGCACACCCTTAGGTATAGCCCATGATTTTTACAACGTCAATGAATGTAATTAATTGTGATTAATTGTTAATACAATAGTATTTAAACAACAGTGTCCGTATCTATTCAGATTGTGATAAAATTTGCGCAGTATTTGACTAAAGATTTAAATTTACAATTGTAGATTCATATCTTTAAACAAAAAATGTGCAAATTTGATTGTGATCTAGATGGTTACATAATTAAAGAAAAGGTAGCGATATGTCTGAAGTAAAACATTCCCCAGTATTAATCTTAGGTTCTGGCCCTGCTGGTTACACAGCAGCTGTATATGCGGCTCGTGCTAACTTAAAACCTGTTTTAATTACTGGTTTACAAATGGGTGGTCAATTAACTACGACAACTGAAGTTGATAACTGGCCTGGTGATGTTGAAGGTCTACAAGGTCCTGCGCTTATGGAGCGTATGAAAGAGCACGCTGAGCGTTTTGATACTGAAATTATTTTCGATCAAATCCACACAGCAGAACTTGAATCTAAACCTTTCAAATTAATAGGTGATTCGGGTGAATACACTTGTGACGCTTTAATCATCTGTACGGGTGCATCCGCTAAGTACTTAGGTTTACCATCTGAAGAAGCATTCATGGGTAAAGGTGTTTCGGCATGTGCAACTTGTGACGGTTTCTTTTACCGTAACAAAGATGTTGTAGTTGTTGGTGGTGGTAATACTGCCGTTGAAGAAGCGTTATACCTTTCTAACATTGCTAAAAAAGTAACGGTTATTCACCGTCGCGAAAGTTTCCGCTCTGAAAAAATCTTATCTGATAAATTGATGGCCAAAGCTAAAGACGGCAACGTTGAGATTCTTTGGAATCAAAACCTAGACGAAGTTTTAGGTGACGCGATGGGCGTAACAGGCGTTCGTATCAAAGGTAACGACGGCGAAACACAAGAACTAGCAGTAGACGGTGTATTCATCGCAATTGGTCACACACCAAACACAGGTTTGTTTGTTGATCAATTAGATATGGACAGTGGTTACATCAAAGTACGTAACGGCGCAGAACATTATGCGACAATGACATCTATCCCTGGTGTATTCGCAGCTGGTGACGTAACTGACCAAGTTTATCGTCAAGCTATCACATCTGCTGGATCAGGCTGTAAAGCAGCATTAGATGCTGAAAAGTACATAGACGAGTAATCTAGAATTGTAGGTCGAGCTTTAGCTCGTCTTTGTTTGTAAAGAGATTGGCTAAAGCCAAACCTACAGAATATTATGCCCGGTTTATACTGGGCTTTTTTTTGTCCTTTTTTTGTCCCGTCTTGTTTTAACTACTTAGACCATACATCACAGTCGGTAATCTTAAATCTATCGCCCTGCAATAATTGTTGACTCATTTTTTTTGAACAATATAAAATCATTAAACGTTGATTGAAGTTTATTGATTGTTATTTAATAGATACAAAACAAACACATTATTAATTTGATGTGTTTATATCTCAGGGTATAATTCCATGACATTAACTAAATCATGGTAGAATCCACTTAAGTTGATTAAAACGTAGTTTAATTATCTTTTGTTTTATAGAAAATAATTATAGGGTTTAGATTCTAAAATTCACTTGAAGCTAAATTTAAATTAAGTAGCAATAATACATACTGAATATATTATGTATAAGGAAAAAGTCGATGTTAGAATTAATTAAATTTAAAATATCTGAAAATAAAAAATTCTTTAATAAAAAAATAATAATGCTGTACGCAAGTTTGCTCTTATTTATTATTGCACTGATACTTAATAATCTAAGTTGGTTCTACCAACAAGATATCTCGGTACCTAGTGTCGAAATCAAAAAAATTATGCAGGATGCCTATATTAATGAATGGCCTGTTCTAGCTAATAAAACGGATCCAAAAGTTGAATTAAGAATAAAAGAAATTATTCAACAGTTAAGTGTTAGGCAAAAAATTGGTCAAATGATTATGCTGCCAAGTGATTTTACTGCTGCTGAATTTGCGCAATTTCAAATTGGGGCGGCAATCACAACCAATAATACTCAAATCTCATCAACGTCAACAAAAATAAAGCATTGGCTGAAAGTGCATGATCAATTATTTTTATATTCTAAAGACGTAGCAGAAAAAAACTCTAATGTTTTTATACCACCATTAATTGCAGTTAAAGCCGTTCATGGTAATAGTCTACATAATAATGGTGTAGCGTTTGCTCATAATAATGGGGTGGGCGCCATTCAAGACCCGTTACTTATTAAAAAAATGGGTGAAGCAGTTGCGCAACAAATCTTAAATGTGGGAGCTGATTGGATTGTTACAGGTAACTCGAGTGTGGTACGAGATATAAGATCTAGACAAATGCAATTCAGTTATTCACAAAACCCCTTAATAGCGGCAAATATTAATTCACTATATTATTCTGGTTTAAAAACAACATTCAACGATGAGCGTATTGTGACGTCTTTATCGGGTTTTATTCACCCAAATTATGTGAATGCCATTAACGATTCGATTAATGAAGAAACGTTATTAAACTTATATTTATATCCACATCTAGCCGCAATAGAGCAGGGTGTGGATATCATTGAATTATCTAATTCAAAAATAAATGGTGTTGACATTAATACCAATAAAAAAATTATTACTGATCGATTAAAAAATACTATGCAGTTTGATGGTGTTGTTATGAGTTATCTAAATCAAGGTGATGTTATTCATGGCTGCTGGATTGGAAACTGCCGTAAAATAATAAATGCGGGTGTTGATTTAATTAATATTGATCCAAGTTTTAGTCTAATGGGTGGGCATAAAAGAACTACCGATCAAATTGAAGTGTTGGAAAAATTGTTTAATAATATCGAACAAGATATCGCGAATAATAAAATTTCAATGTCGCGCATAAACGATGCTGTCACAAGAATTTTAAGAGTGAAAATAAGAAATGGATTATTTAATAAACCAGAACCTTCATTAAGGCTTAATGCAGGCTCCATTGATAAATCAGTTAAAAAAGAAATCAAACAACTAAGTTCAGAAGTAGCACAAAAATCATCTGTATTGCTAAAGAATAATAATAAAATACTACCTTTAAAAATGGATGAAAAAATATTATTAACCGGGATAGGTAGTGAAGATCTAAAGTTTCAATATAGCAGTTACGCACATTTAAAAACAAAAGGCGTTGACTTTAAATCGAGTATGAAAAAATTAAGTAAAAATATAACTTGGGTCGATCCATTTCATTTATCTAATACATTGGTAATGGCTAGTATGGTTAATTTTTATGATAACGAAACTGTAAAAATAAATCGTCAATTAGCAAGAAGCCCCATTAAAGTGAATATTAAAACCAGTGACAAATTAGATGTTATGGTAACCAGTAAAGAGTTTGATATAAAACTTAAAGAATATATTCAGGGTTTTGATAAAATTGTTATTACTGTGAGTGAGGATATTGTAGAGCGAGTAGGGCAATTCTCACCAGCTAACTATGAACAATATATTTCTGATGTGAACGGCCTTAACTTTTCAACTGCAAGTTTTGCTCAATATTACCAATATCAATTATTTGATACGATAAAGGATTTAGATATTGAGCTGGTCGTAGTTTATTTTTCTGATCGACCTAGCCATATGCCTGTAATATTTGATACCGCAGATGCGTTTGTTGCTGCTTGGCGACCTGGCTCTGAAATGAACGCAATTGCAGAGTTATTATTTGCAAACAATAATATGGACTTCTCCGGAAAACTATCATTCAGTTGGCCTTCCCATGCTTGTCAATTTGATCCTAGCAATAATAGTTTGGGACCTGTTTTATTTAAAATAGGTTACGGTTTGAACTACCAAAGTAACATTAACATTGCAAAATCGAATATTGATTTTACTAGTTATAACTGTGTTAAGGCGCTTTAATATGAATCAATCTAATAAAAATTTACAACATAAATATTCCCCTTATTTATTTACAATGCCCTTTATTGTAGTGGTGCTGTTATTTAATATTTACCCGTTTGCGATCAGTTTATTTACGTCCTTTCATCAATGGCAGTTTGGTGGTTTATTTGATCCAAGTACAATGCCATATGTGGGTTGGGAAAATTACAGTTTAGTATTTTCAGATCCAATTTTAATAAGAAGTATTTTAAGTATTACTGTCTTTATTATTATCGCCGCAACCTGTATACATGTTTTGGCTTTGTTTATTGCAAAATCAATTATGTTAAGTTATCCGTTAATTCAAACAGTATTTATAGTATTAATATTAATTCCTTTTATGATTGAAACAGACACCATTTCTAGAATGTTTGTTTCTCCATATATTGAGGGTGAATGGATAGTTGAAATCAATAAATATTTAGTTTACGCCATTGTTATATTGTCGATGGTTTTTCATTATGTAGGATTTTTTACATTATTGTATTTTATGGGGCTTAAAAATATTAATAATGAAGTTAAAGAGGCGGCACTTATGGAAGGCGCCTCAAAATTTGATGTGTTTTTTAAAATTGAATTACCTTTAATTAAAGGGTTGGTGTATTCAATGATTATTTTATCAATTATATTTTTATTCCAAGAGTCAAGTTCTCAAGAATTCTTTAGATCAAGATTGTTTAAAGGAGGAACAACTAACGAATTTCTATTTACGTTTTATAGTTTATTAGAATCAAATAAAGAAACAGTACAAGCGGCGATTACTTGGGTGTTCTTTGTAATAATTATAAGTTTCGTGACAATTCCAATTATAATAAAAATGATAATGAATAAATTTAAAAGGATTAATAAATGAACTATTCAAACCAAGAAATGGTAGTAAGAGTGTATTTTTCAGTTTTTATAATAGTGATTGGTTATCTGTTTTTAAAACCATTGTTACCTGTTTTTGAGATGTTTAAGTCCTTTGATAATTGGAACGTTTTTATCACCCAAATTAAATATTACCCTGAATTATTCACTAATATATTTATCAGTTTAAAAATTTCAATGTTGGGTACATTGTTTTCTTGTATTTTTTGTACTCTGGTAGCTTATGGTCTGGTCATATATAAATTTAAATTTAGGTCAATAATCATTTTGTTAGTTTTTTTTATTCTATTAATTCCTAGCTCTGTAAAAATAATACCGTTTATTATTAGCTTAAATAAAATAGGTTTAACTGAATCTGATTGGGGTTTATGGGTGCCTAATGTTGTACCCGCTTTAGGTGTATTGATTGTATATTATTATTTAACCAGTATTGTTAATTTTGAAATAATTGACGCAGCGAGGGTGGAAGGGGCAAATGAATGGCTAATATTTTATAAAATAATATTACCAGTATTAAAACCAGCCATCGCGTTTATTGCCATGATTCAATTTTCAATAATTTGGAATGCTTATGAATTAAGTGTGGTCACAATCGGGGTAGAAGAGTTAAGGCCAGCAGCGCATCAGTTTAGAACAGTAGCATTAAGAGTGCCACCAGTTGCGATGATTGTTTTTACAATTATACCGCTATTTTTTCTAATGTTGTGTTCTTATTATATTGGTCAATTTATCAAGTCAGGCATCAAACATTCTTAGGTATTTATATGAATTTTTTACAAGGTTTTAACGGTGTCAGAGCCATAGCGATATTAATGGTAATGTTCCATCATTTATTTTTAAGAATGAATCCAGCTGAGATCAAAGGTGTGTCCTCTTATATTTATAACTTAGGAATAATGGGCGATTTGGGGGTAAGTTTATTTTTTGTATTAAGTGGTGCGTTATTGTCGCTACCATTTTGGAAAAGTTACTTTAATCAACAGTCGATTCCCAGTATTAAACAATATGTAAAACGACGTTTTTTTAGAATTGCCCCAGCATATTATCTTTGTATGGTTGTCAGTCTTTGGATTTCTATATACTTTTTTGATCGTGTATTAGACGGTTATACAGTGATTAGATTTGTATCAGGATTAACCTTTACTAACTCGTTTCATTATCTAACAATGTTCCCCACTCATTTAAATGGACCATTATGGTCAATTGGATTTGAGGTGATATCCTACCTTTTATTATTGGTAGTGATGTTATTAATGTTTAGGTTTCTAAAAGATCGACAGTACAGCTCAGCTTTTTATTTTATGCTTCTTGTATTATCGGTTGTAATTTTAATACATGTATTAATAGTGAAATTTTTCCCAGTATTACATAACGGTGCACAATGGGATGATAAACTAGTGAATTTAGCCCTAACACGATGGGTGCCTAAATATAATCCGATTAGTTTATTTTCTATTTTCCTTTTTGGTATTTTTGCAGGTGGATTAATTTCATACCTTAATAACCAAAATCAAAAAAAGAGCACTAAATTTGATTGGTTAATAGGGGTTACATTATTGTTGTTTATGTTACCTATATTATCGATGAATCTTTATGTTGTTATTTTAGAGAAATGGTTTATTTTCGGTGCAACTGACATATTTTTAAATATCCCTTATTTATGGCCAATAGTGCCAGCTGTTGTTGCAATTTTATTGGTGTGTTTACCATTTAGTTTGGTTTTAGGAAAGCTCTTTGATAATAAATTGTTTAATTTTACAGCTAAAATATCGTTTGGTTTATATTTATGGCACACATTGATTCTTGAGTTATTAATTAAATTTTATTTCCCAGGGTACACTGAGTTTGAAGGTGAAAGAATGTCCACGTTAATGTTGTTAGGTGTTTATACGTTTATAGGCAGTTATATTGCAGCAACCCTTTCGTTTTATGCACTAGAATACCCAATTCAAAAGTGGTCACAAAAAGAAAAGTGAATATTTTATTTTTTTTGTCGTAATTGAGGTGATGGGGTGGACAGTTGTAAAGGATTACCTTGGATTTAAAAGTTATGAATTTGTAAGTGTTTTAATGGATAACGTTTAATTTTCTGCTATTTATGCTGGGTAAAGTATTATAAATTTATGATTCACTCAGCATATCCTTTAGTTTTAAAACTGTATTTAAATTTCGCGCGGTACAACTGACAGCTAATAATTTTTCAGCCTGTTTTGCCAATTTAGATCGTCCAATTCCATCTGGTGCGTACAAATAAAATACATTACCTATAATCACAAAATCCTCGTTGTCTTTTTTTATATGATGCATTTTTTCTAAATCTGCAGTGGGAGCCGTTTTACAAAAATAATAATGTAACTGTTTGCCCTCATCTACTGAAAATGGACAGTTATCAATACTTGATAAAAATTCTGTTTTTGTCAAAATCAGCACATCCGGTTTAAAACCAAATGACTTATTTATGATTTGACTAAGGTCACAATCAAAATTATTCGAATCGAACAGTATATTCCCAGTTTGAATATAAGTTTGAACATTAATTAATCCATTTTTCTCTAAAAGCAATTTTAACTCTTGCATGGGTAGTTTGTTTTTACCACCCACATTAATACCACGTAATAGTGCGATGTATGTTTGCATAAATCCTCGGGAGTTTTTGGAAACTAGGTCTAATAATTGATTGATTATAAAAAGCATCAATATATGGCATACTACCAGATTTAATAAGTTAAGAATAAAATATGGAACATACATTATTACATAAAATTACTTATGCAGCATTGGCATGTATTTGTGTGGTTGCGAGTGTCTACTATTTTAATTTGGGTCTGACAGAAATAAAAGGTAACCGGTTATTATCAAGCCTGCAATCTACTTCTATGCAAATTCATTTAGAAGATAATAATTTATTTACAGTCACACCCTATTCTGAAATTTCTTATTCCATTAACTCAAATATTAATGAGTCTAGTCTTCACGAAATTAAGGGGGATGGATTTTCATTGTTTAGCATTTGGATGGGGTTAAGTTGTTTAATATTATGTTTAATATTTATTTTCATTACTTTTAGCTTTCATCGTATTATTGTGTTTTTATTCTTATTAAGTATAACCCAAATGTTGGTTTTAATTTATGTGGGTTTCTCTGTAACAGCACATAATTTAGAGCGAACTGTTAAACATGTACAATCACAAAATGAGTTACTTAATGAAATTGATAATATTGAACTAAAAAATTATTATATATCCAGTTATTATCAACAGCTTTATAGTAATGCGTATCATCAATTAGATCATTTCCCGGATAATATTATTGCTTCTATCACAACTAGTGGGCTGCCAAAAGTTGATTTTGAAATTTTAAAAAGTAGTGTTTCCCCTATTACAATCAAAAATGCAATCCTATTTAACAGTCTGCCATTGAGTATTATTTTATTTGTTATATGTCTTTGGGTTGGCATTAAATACACAATAAAAAAGCGTATGCTTGAGAATATCCCAACTAGTAAAATTAAAGATTTGATGGTCGGACTAAGTGAAGTAAATGGCACGGCCATACAATATGAGGATCGTAAATTAATCGCCCCTTTAAATGGGTGTGAATGTTTTTGGTATACATATGATGAAGCAAAAATGGATGTTAATAATAAATGGCATTCTATTCACTCTTACAGCACTTCTAAATTATTTAAATGTAAAGATGACTCTGGTGCGGAATTATTGGTTAATCCATTAAGGTCTGAAATTTCAACTAAATTCAAAGAAGAAACTATAATTGACAATATTCGTTATACAGTAAACTATTTACCATTTGGCGAGCCTATATTTTTATTTGGTAATACAAGTGTTACTAGTGCATCCGGTAGGTTAATGATGAAGGCTGAAATTGATCAACCACTTATTATAAGTAGTTATAGTGAAGAATCTATAAAACTAAAAAAAGGCATAGTAGCCATGATTATGCTCGGGGTTGTATTTTCTGTTTCCATATTATCTAGTTTGTTAGGGCTGGTTATGATTGGATCGTTTGAACCTAGTAACTATATATTATTGGCTTTATTAGTGCCTTTGTTTTTTATTTTAATGGTTAGTATTTTACATTACTATGATTTGATATTTCTACAAAACAGGGTGGATTGTAATTTTTTAAACATTCAAACATCATTAAAAAAACGATACGACTCATTTGCGAAATTACAAAAGTTACTAAAAAGACATATTCCGCAGGAGAAAAAACTATTATCTGTAACAGGTACAATAAGAAATAATATTAAAAGAGTCATTAACATAGAACACTGCAGTGCAAATCGAATTGATAAAGTTTTGCAACAGTGTAATAAATTCAACAATTACTTTAATACTATTATTGAAAAATACCCAGATTTAAAGACTGATGAGCTAATTCAATATTTTATAAAACAACAAAATGAAACCGAATATGAAATTAGTTTAATGCGTGCTGCATATAATGATAGCGTAAATAAGTACAACAAAAAAATTCAATCATTTTCATATGTATTGTTAGCGAAAAAGTTTAAATTTAATTTAAAAAATCATCTATGATTACAATTAATTAATTCAATAATAAGACAGTTTTTTCGGTTTTCTTATAAATCGGATACAATCTTGTTGGGGGTTGATAAAAATACAACCCTTATTATTGATAAATATTTAATACTCAGCCCTTTTTTAATTGCTTTTAATCTGCAAATCAAATTTTTCACTGTCTTTAAACTCAATAAAATTACCGTCTGGGTCCATAAATCGCGCTACCGTTCCCCAATCAAATTCTACATAATCCACAACTACGTCTTTATCACGTAATAATTGTGTCGTTTGTTTAACATCCACAACGTTCATTCGAAGTACAGTGGGGTTTTGCTCTTTTGTTTTACCCAACAAGTTGGCTTCGCCTTCGCGTTCAACCATTAAATACGCACCACCAAAATCAAATGAGGTTAAATCAGGGCTTAAAATTTCAATTTTTAATTCTAAAATGTCACGATAAAATGCAACACATTGTTCGTAATTTTGTGTATGTAGAATAATACCTGTTCGCTCTATTTTGATCATTGTTGTCTCCGTGCAAATAATAAAAGGGGTTGTTTTAAATTTGTGTGAAAAGCGGTGCAATTAATTGTTTTTGACAATACAACTCAAAACCATGTTTATGCTGTTTAACTAATATACATAATCAAATTCGATATTTAAAGACAGTCATATAATAAATTGATTTAAACAGAATATTGACTCGTAAACGGCAATAACGCATTAATTTTTTTTGGTTAATGTTATAAACTTTGCTTATAAAATGATCAATCTTGTATCTATCTACGACTTATATGCAAAAAAAGCAGGCGTTTTTTAAGTTAAGATAATAATTTTCACAAAAATCCGTTAGAATTGGCCCATTCGAAAAAGGTGCAGCAATGAGTCAATCGAGCCAAACATATCAATTAGGCCACATGCCAATGAACCGCCTGTTCATTAAAATGGCAGTGCCTATTATTTTAGCGTTATTAGTCAGTGGTCTTTATAACGTGGTCGACATCAAGTTTGTGGCTATGCTCGGCGATGAATCCGCCCTTGCGGGTGTGCAACTTATTTTCCCCGTACAAATGTTAATGTTTTCAATTGCCGCCCTCATTGGTGCCGGTGCTGCTTCTATTATTTCGCGTTCGTTAGGTGCTAGAGACTTTGATCGAGCCAACCAAGCAGCTGTTATGGCGCTGGCGCTGGTTGTATTTTTAGGTCTTGTTATTTCAGTTGTTGTTTATTTTTTATGTGATCAAATGCTGGTGGCGCTTGGTGCTAAAGCAGGCGGTGAGATATTCACTCAAGCCAAAGATTATGTATTACCCATTATTTATGGCGCCGTGTTTATGCTCAGTGTGGGTGTGATGAACGATTTATTTCGCTCCGAAGGCAAAGTAAAATACATGATGGTTTTGCTGATAGTATCTGCATTAAGCAATATTGCGTTAGATCCATTTTTTATGTTTCAAAGTGAGTCAGGTTTTGGTTTAGGTTTGGGCGTAGCAGGCGCTTCTTGGGCCACTTTATGTGCACAAATATTGGCGACTATTATTGGTGTTATTTTCTATCTGAATAAACACACCCAGATCAAAATTCATATTAAATACCTAAAATTTCAATTTCAAGATATTAAGAACATCCTATTATTGGGTTTCCCCATCTTTTTAACCCATGCCGGTGTGTCGATTATCATTATGTTAGCCAACAAAGCGTTGTCTGATATAGCAGTGGATGACACTGACAGCGCCTCGTATATTGGTGCTTATGGGGTGTTAGCACGGGTGTATATGTTCTGTGTTCTACCAAGCATTGCTATGATGATTACCTTCCAAACAATTGCGGGTTACAACTTTGGTGCCAAGCAGTTTAAGCGAGTACATGAGTCGATTGTAGTAAGTATCAAAATTGTAGGGATCTATTCAATTGGCGTCACGTTACTCATGTTATTGGCGCCACAGTTAGTATTTAGCGGATTTTACGATGACCAAGCCAGCATAGAGTTAGTGTCAAAAATGGCAGGTATTGTATTTATTGGATTCCCACTAGCGGGTGTATTTTTGATATTAACTGCTTATTTTCAGTCAGCAGGGCACGCAAGACCCGCACTTATATTTTCAATGGCTAAAACTTACGCGTTCCAAATGCCATTGGTAGTTGCATTGCCTTATTTTATGGGCATAGACGGTGTATTTTATGCGTATCCGACTGCTGATGTGATTGCCATACTGTTAGTCAGTGTTTACAGCGTGAAGGAATTTTCGAAGTTATTAAAGATGGAAAAAGAGATTGAGCCTACAGGGGTTTAAAGCAGATAGTCGTCACATTATATAATGTGGGTGAGAGCTTGCTCTCATGTATTTATTATCTATAAAAGCAAACTTTCCTCTACAAACTACAAATCAAACAATTAACTTGCTGTAATTAACTCCTATGAAAGCACATTGTTTACCCGAAGTTCAAAGAAGTTTTACTACTGCCAAACAGATATTTGTCGATCAAAAAACAATCGGTTTGACACTTTTATATTCGTTCACATCTCAACAATACGCCCTTAATTTTAGTCAAAAAAACGATCATTTTGATAAACCAATATCCCTACGTTTAAAAAACAATGTATACCATTGTGAACTTCGCACGAATATAGATTTCAACATTAAAAGCATTCAATGTTTCGAAGAACGTTATAGCGTAATGGTCAGTGAATACGAGGGTATACTGGTTAAATTAAGGTTTCGTTTTGCCTCTGTTTAAAATAACTCGATTGAGTGTTAACTGACCTTTTAGCCAAATTTAGAACCAAAAACGAACGACAAAAATACAAGGGGTATCTACTTTCGACGTCTGAAAGTACAAATTCAAAAAAACCTACAAATGTTTATCTATAAACGCTAATGAATGCCTATTAAATAAGTCAGGCTGTTCGACGTTACATACATGTCCACAATTTTTAATGATGTGTAAGATTGAGTTTTTATGTAGGTTTACAATTTGTTTGGCAGGTTTTAAAAACATGTGATCTTCATGACCCATGATATATAAAGTAGGTGTTTTTAATTCTTTTTTTCTAAAAACATCCATCAGTTGATTAACATCTTGGGCTAATTTAAACCAACGGATAAATTCTTTTTGATTTAAGCGTTTTGCTTCACGTACAAATAAATTTCGTGACTCTTGATGGTGTTTTCTTGGCATCATAATATAAGCAAATAAACGATATAACCACATGTAAGGCACACAATGCTTAAATGTATTACCTGAAAATATTAAAATTATACTGCGCAGATCAAATCGAGTAATAGCTCCACCTAAGGTCATACTCTTTACACGATTTGGGGCCATCAGTGCGATATTACTGATGATAATAGTGCCCAAGGAAATACCCACAAAATGCGCCTGGGTAATATCATTGTGATCAAGCACATTAAGGATATCTTGTGAGATATGATCAAAACAATAGTTTTTATCCGCAAGTGAAAGCATTTGGTTTGATTTACCATGCCCACGCAGATCCAATAACAACACATTATGTTCTTTTTGGTAAACTCGAAGTTGTCGGAACCAAATAGCGGAGCTTCCGCCAGCACCATGGATAAATACAACCCATGATTGATTGGTTTTGTGTGGATATATACTGTGGGAAAGAATGATATTGCTCATATGCGAAGGCTACCTAATATCCATTGTGTAAACAAGCTAAGATTCGAGCAATTAAGCAAAATAGAGGTCACTATAGGTAAAAATCAACTAAGGTCACCCACTTTTACTAACAACATAGAAAGGCGCTCGACTAATTG
This sequence comes from Pseudomonadales bacterium, assembly GCA_022968985.1. GTDB lineage: Bacteria > Pseudomonadota > Gammaproteobacteria > Pseudomonadales > Natronospirillaceae > Marinicellulosiphila. Next base: position 14,233 of record JALJPK010000013.1, read on the forward strand.
GGGTTAAATTTAAGGATTGGCAAAATTTTGAAAAGGCCGTTTTCCAAAAACTCTGACCTTTTGACATTACATTTGATTTAGATCCCAGTAAAATATAAACAGCTTATTAATACATTTACGAAAACAGCCCCCAATTAAAGGAGTAATCATGTCCCCCATAGTTTTAGTGACAGGAGCAAGTCGAGGAATCGGTGCTGCAACAGCAAAACATTTAGCGAAACAAGGTTATTCGGTGTGTGTTAATTATATTTCAAATGAAGTGAGGCGAATAAAGTAGTAACTGAAATTAAAAGTAATGCTGGGATCGCAATTGCCGTAAAGGCAGATGTATCAATTGAGGCAGATGTTATTCATCTTTTTAATACGATCGATAACAGATTAGGAAAAATTACACATTTAGTTAACAATGCAGGCATATTACTGCCACAAATGCCTGTTAGTGAAATGAGTGCAGATAGAATTAATAAAATATTTAGCACTAATGTCACCAGTTATTTTTTATGTTGTAAAGAAGCTATCAATAGAATGGAGTGCGGTGGTTCTATTGTGAATGTTTCGTCTGCCGCTGCAAGGTTAGGCTCTCCGGGTGAGTATATTGATTACGCAGCATCCAAAGGAGCCATCGATACATTAACGATTGGTTTGTCACTTGAAGTTGCAAGTAAAAATATACGTGTAAATTGTGTGAGGCCAGGATTTATTTATACCGATATGCATGCAGATGGTGGTGAAGCCAATCGAGTTGAAAGGGTGATACCTTTGATATCATTACGCCGTGGTGGTACACCTGAAGAAGTGGCGGCTTCCATCGCCTTTCTTTTATCAGATGATACCGCATTTATTACGGGAACGTTTATAGATATAGCGGGTGGAAAATAATTGAAGAAAAAAAATCGAGATAAAGACATTTTTTCTAAACGTAGATAGCCACAAGGCTGTTGTAAAAAATAACGAGATGTAACATGTTAAAAATACTAAAACTCACATTTTTATTATTAATGTATTCGTGTAGTTCACCTGACAATCACTTTGTCAGTATTGAAAAATCAATTCAGTATAATGTTGAATTTGATGATAAAAATAAAATATTAGAAATAAATATCGATATTGCAGATGGGTATGCACTATTAGAAAATGAATTTAGTCTGACGATTAATAATGATAAAGTAACCGATTTTAAAGTTGAATCATCTCAACCTATATCGAATGGTGATGATTTTTTTGGGGTAGCAACCAATCTGTATAAAGGGCATGTCAAATTAGTATATCCGTATTCTTCAGATAAAATATATGAAATGTCATTATCCCTTCAAACCTCATTTCAGCAACAGGTATTTTTTGATTTACCTAGAATAATTTTATTCGATAGAGGGGTTATTAATAATTTTGAATCTATAAATAAAACAACAATTAAACAAAAAAACACTCTGGATTTCTCATATACATTTGATTCTAAAAACGAACAGATAATCATACAATGGCAAGGCGATAAAAATGAGAAGATATTTCTAAATGACTTTTCATTTGGGTTTAATGGTTTGCCAGTACCTAAACAAGTGATAGATTTTAAAGGGGCTAATTCAATTGGACCTAATTATATAAATGCAGATAAAGAACTCGCATATTTTGAAGAGAAAATGACAACGACTATCCCAGTGTACAAAACTAAATTAGGCGATTTATTTGTTACTTATTCATACTGCCCAAAAGGTTTAGAATGTAATGTATTAATAAACAACAAGTTTGTCTGCCTTTCTAATAAAAAATGCATCGATAAAAAATTCAATGTATTTATGCTTAAATTCGAAATGGGTTCGTCATCCGATTTAGAATTAAAAGAATATAACCAAACACGAGATCTATTATTTAAGGAACATTTAAGTCAAATTAAAAATGATGAGATAGAAAAAAACAAATGGATAAACTATCTAAATATCGATTTTGATACGTACATTAAAGGAAATAGAGTATTTTTAGCGGTGGACGCACAATGGAGTATTGATTCTCAAGTTAATAAAAAAATTGCTATGACTGAATCGTTTTACAAATTATCTAAAAGTGAGAATGTTAAATTAGTGGCTGCGGATCATACATATTTCTATGCAAATACTCAAAATCTTCTAGAGCGATATAATAGGACAGAAGTGCCATTGTATATTTTATTTATACCTGGTTATGAGCCTTACATATTTCCTAACAAATTAGGGGAAAATACATTAATCGATATGATGTTAAAGATACCCAATTAGGTGGCAGTGCAATAACAATAACAACTTCAGATGTAGGAAAACTAGAATAGGATGTCCTTTATCATTCTATTGCATTTTAAGCCCAAACTGTACCGTTGAAAATAGTTGAAATGGCCTGAAACATGTGAGTACTTAAAATGAATATAAAAATTCTATTCCAGAAATTAAACCTTTATATTTGTTGTTTGTAACCTGTGCTTTTGTTCTAAATTTAGGTTGTATTAATTATATTATTGTCACTGGATAAAGTATAGATCACTTTAAAACTCGGATTTAGACCAACAAAACAATAATAGATGTTTATATTTAGATTCGTTAATATCGAGTGAGATATTCAGTCGTATCCATATTCATCAACTAAAATCAAAAACAAACGAGACATACATGAAATCACTATTATTAACCTGTTTATTATCTGTTTTAAGTTGTTTATCTTTAGCACAAGACAATCAAGTTGATGATTATTTAAACAACAGTAAATATTCGATTAATACAACTATTTCACCAGTCAATTTTCCACTACCTTTGGCGTTTGGTATTAGTGCTTATTATAAAGTTGATAATAATTGGTCAGTAGGTGTCGATTATTTGCGTAGCAATTTAAAAATTGCATTTTTTGGATTCGATATCGGTGAATCAACACAATCCAGTTATACACTACAAGTCAAACGTTATTATGGTCAGAGTTTTAATGTAAAAATGGGGTTAGGTACAAGAAATACACAAGTATTATTTGGTAAGTCGTTAATTGATTTGGCCAGTGCTAACTATCAGGAAACAGCGGCAGAGTTTAATGCAAAATATATACGAATTGGTTTGGGTAATGTTTGGCACTTTAAAAAGCAATTTACAGCTGAAGTTGACTGGTTAACAATTGATATACCCGTTAATGCTCAGGTGGTTACCAGCGCTGCGCAATACGCACAATCTGAAGATGGAGCACAAACTATTAAGAGTGCAGAATCGATTATTAAATATTTTCCAAGCGGTAGTATTCTAAAAATTAATCTGGGGATTGTATTTTGAGGATAATGCTAAATTAAGTGCTAATTTTGCCTTTTAATCCCATACTTGTTAAATCGTTTTAACCCTGCTAAACCATTTTCAACTCACTCATTTCTTTTACAAATAAAATTCAAATTTCACTGACTATTTTTAATTTTCGACTTCAAGCTTCAAATAAATACAATTATTCACTTAATTACACAATCACTTTTTATAGAATATAGGCCATATTCACACTAAATAACTACATTTTTTAAGAATTTAGTTCGAAGTCTTTATAATGGGTTTACCGATTATGGGTGATAAGCTTATTTTGATTTTGATAGCTATTAAGAAGCTAAACTATAAATAATATTAATCAATTGGGTTAAATTGTGAATCAAATTTCTGTGCAAGACCCCTTCAATATCGACTCTAGTATTTTATTTAGTTTTGACTTAGAACACACCCCGGCATTTAGAACAAATAATGTCAAAATTACTGATACATCTTATTTATTAATAGATGAAATATGGCCAGAAAATACAGATACTCGAGCACTTGGAATCGATTTTTTTCAACAGTTTCATTTACACTATCAAGTTCAATATAATCCTAATAACAATGTTAAACATGAGGATAATAGCGCTCAAGACAACAGCATTGTTAACATTGTTAAACATGAGGATAATAGCGCTCAAGACAATAACAGTGCTCAAGATAATAGCTGGAGTTCTTTTGTATTAATGCAGAGTCCGCTGCACAAAGTGCTTTATAACTTAGGCAAGCTTGAGTCTAATGATGCCATTCTTAAACAAGCTGTTATTTTTGCTCGTAAGTTATTAGGTTTTGACCGTATTGGTATGCTTTTATATGACGAAAAAAATAATGAAATAGTCGGATCTTGGGGCACCGATGCTCATGGAAAATTAAGCGATGAGCATAATGATAGAAGCCCTAGTAAAGAATCACACTGGGTAGAAAAAGTTTTAAAATCCCATGATTATGTTGCTGTTTGGGAGGGTGTGGAATTAAAACAATGGGATGAAAAAGTAGGAAAAGGCTGGAATGCGATAGCAGGTATGTACAACGGCAGTCACTGTATTGGTTGGGTAGTATGCGATAATTTACTGACATCAAAACCATTGGAATCTTGGCGTGGTATGATTTTAGGCCAATACGCAAAAAGTTTGGCTGCTTTATTAATTCAATGCCGACAAAAACAAGAATTGAAAATTACAAACGCTAATTTATCTGCTTTTTTGGATCAAAAAGATGCTCAATTACGCGAAAAAATTAAACAATTAGAACTGGCTAAAGACGACCTAGTTGAATCAGAAAAATTAGCTTCTTTAGGGGGGTTAGTCGCAGGGGTTGCTCATGAAATTAATACACCAGTAGGGATTGGTATTACAGCCGCTTCTTTTTTAAAAGAAAAATCAGATATACAATTGGCGGCTTATTATAATAAAACCATGCGTAAGTCTGATTTGGAAACTTTTTTTAAACAAACTTCTAGTTCAAGTGACATTATATTAAAAAATCTTACTCACGCTGGAGAGTTAATTAATAGTTTTAAGAAAATTGCTGTTGATCAAACTAATGATGTAATAAACGATATAAATTTAAATGGATTAATTAACGATTTATTATTAAGTTTTAAACATATTATTAAAAACAGACCGATTAATATCATTAATAATGTGGATGATAAAATTAACTTTAAAAGTTACGCAGGTAAGATTAATCAGATATTAAGTAACTTAATTAAAAATTCGTTGTTACATGGCTTTGATAAAAACGATACAGGTGTGATAAAGATTGATGCCGAAATAAAAAATAATCAATTATTTTTCCATTATTTTGATACAGGTAAAGGTGTACAAGAAAAAAATATAAGTTTGATATTTGATCCATTTTACACGACTAAAAGAGGGGAAGGCGGGACAGGATTAGGGCTTAATATTATTTATAATATAATAAGAAATATGAAAGGAAATATAAAAATTAAAAATAATACGGCTGAAAAAGGCTTGAGAATAGACTTTGATATTATGGTAGATAACAATGACTAACTTAAATAAAGATTCAAGTACACACAATTACGTTTTATTAGATGATGATTTTTTTCAAGATGAAGCTGAATTGGTCGAAAACAAAAATGAAAAAATTAAAATATTAATTGTTGATGATGAAGAGGAAGTTCACAAAGTAACTATTTTGGCGTTAGATGGTTTTGATTATAAAGGTCGTTTATTAGAAATAATCAGTGCGTATAGTGCAGAGTCGGCAAAAGAAATTATCCTAAAAAATAATGATATAGCCTGTGCAATTTTAGATGTGGTGATGGAATCTGATCAAGCTGGCTTAGATTTAACTAAGTGGATAAGAGATATAAATCAGAATAAATTAATGCGTATTGTGCTAAGAACGGGTCAACCAGGCCAGGCCCCTGAAAAAAGTGTGATTCGAGATTATGACATTAATGATTATAAATCTAAAACAGAGTTAACTTCTCAAAAATTATACACGTTAATGTATACCGCGTTACGCTCATACGAACATATAATTATATTAGAGAGAAGTAAAATAGGCATGGAAAATGTTATTAAAGCCACCAAAAAAATAATTGGTAAATTAGCATTTACAGATTTTTTGCAAAGTACGTTGGAGCAATTAACAATATTGATTGGTGTAAAAGATTCGGTGGTATTAAATTTAGATCCGAGCTTAAATTATAATATTCAAAATGAATTGATTTCGAGTTTAAGTACCGGTGTGTTTTCAAATCATACAATTAAAAATCTTGATCAAAGTGAATTTTTTGAAATAGCTAAAGAAGTCATTAAAACCAATATAAGTTATATAACTAACAGTGAAATTCTTATTTATTGCCCTAATAAATTTCATCCTACTTTATTTTATGTCAAACCACTAAGTCAACTTGATGATTTAGACATACATTTATTAAATATTTTTGCAGAAAATATATCTATGGTTTTAGATAATATTACACTGAATGAACAAATAAGATCGGGGCAAAGTGAGTTGGTTTATCGCTTAGGAACCGTGGTTGAAAGTCGATCAAAAGAAACAGGTAAACATGTTAAACGAGTAGCGCTGTATAGCCAATTATTAGCCAAGTTATATGGTTTGTCTGAAGAGCAATGTGAATTGATTGTATTAGCTTCGCCATTACACGATATTGGTAAAGTGAGTACTCCTGATAGCATATTACAAAAACCAGGTAGTTTAGATAAAGACGAATGGAAAATAATGCAAGAACACGCGCAAATTGGATTTAATATGCTATCAGGCAGTAACTTAATATTATTAGAAACGGGTGCAAAAATCGCGGGGTTTCATCATGAAAAATACGATGGCACAGGTTATCCTAACAGACTAAAAGGCGACGAGATTCCGATTGAAGGGCGTATCACATCCATAGCCGACGTGTTTGATGCATTAGGTAGTAAACGTTGTTATAAAGAGGCTTGGCCGATGCCAAAAGTCATTAAATTTATCCAAGACGAATCGGGTAAGAGTTTTGATCCTATATTATGTCAATTGTTTACAGATAACCTTGATCAGTTTATTGCCATTCATAATGCTAACCAAGACGAATGACGTAAACTCTTTAATACCTATAACCTGTGCACTTAATAAATGAGCATTTTTGTGTTGAAATTGATGTTTGTGCTGGTTTATTTTTAGATTTAACCAGATCCACTTGTTTTTGCTGCAGAAATTGCATTACTGCATTGTGTATCTACTTAGAAAAAACTGAATATTGTTTAAGCAATTTAGTTCAATATCAGATTTAATATCAGGTTAAACATCAAAATATAAGTTAAAGTCGATACAAAAATGGCACGGCCTCTAAACAGTCTACCTGTTTAACTCCAAGAATTTTGTCGTTTAAATTAAACATACCTTTATCTACCCTCACATCCTTGTCTTGAATTTCTACAAATACCCTTTTTTTAGTCAATTGTGATAATTCAATAATAGTTAGTGGTTTTAAGTCAGCCCTGATTATTACTAACAAACACTTAAAAATGACCATGATACATACAGAGTTGAATTTACCATCTAGACTGAAATGATGAACCATTATTTATAATTTGTAGGTGTGTTTTGGCTGAAATTAAAATTTTATTTGTAGATGACGAATTAGGTGTATTAAAAGCACTTAAACGCGCTTGTTTCAATCGCGATTGGAGCGTCACCATCATCGAAAGTGCCATAGAAGCGCTTGATTTACTTGAGCAAAGTTATTTTAATGTGATTGTGTCAGACATGAGAATGCCTCAAATGAATGGTGCTGAATTTTTATCTAAAGCAAGGCTGATACAGCCTCGTGCTGTTAGAATATTATTAACTGGCTTTTCTGATGACACCGATACCGCACAAGCCATTAATGAAGGCAAAATATTCAGTTATTTGCATAAACCCATTGCTAATGAAGAATTAATTAAAACCATTGAGACCGCACTTGAGTTTCGTAAAAGTGAGATGGAGCGTTTGCGTTTACAGCGTTTATTGTGGGATCAAAACAAAACCTTAAAAGGCGAAAATACAGACTTAATAGAAGACAACAAACAACGCACAGCTGAAGTGCAGCAAGGTTTGTTAATTATGCAAACCGTGAATAATCAATTACGCAACAATTTAGATTCAACCATCGATCTGTTAAAAGACGTGGTTGAAATGCGTGAGACTTACACAAAAGGTCACAGTAAACGAATTTCTAATTATTGTATGTCATTGGCTAAAGAAGCCAAACTAAGCGAAGAAGAATTACAACAATTACAAATTGCCAGTTCGTTACATGATATTGGCACATTAGGGTTTGCGGAAGACTTAACTTCAAAAGCATTTGAGTTTTTAAGTAAAAAACATCAATCAATTTACAAACAACATCCGATTTTTGGCCAGTCGATTTTAAAAAAAGCAGCGGGATTAGAAAAAGCTGCGTTATATGTGCGCCAACATCATGAATATTTAGATGGGACAGGATATCCTGATGGTTTAAAAGCCGAAGAAATTTCCATTGGTGCACGTATTATTTGTTTGTGTAGTGAGTTCGACAGTATTGTCTGTGGTCGAACTTTTAAGCAACTGTATACAGTTGAGCAAGCCATTGAATTACTGCATAAGGAAAAAGGCAAAAAATACGATCTGTCTTTAACTCAAGCTTTTATTGATTTATTACAAAAAGGTGAGATTTCAAGTGACGACCAAGTTAGAACCGTACAAAAACATGAGTTACAACCTGGAATGGTTTTAAGTCACGATTTAGAAACAGACATGGGTGTGATATTATTGTCAAAAGATTCGGTACTTAACGAAGAAACAATTATTAATATTGTTAATTATGAGCGTGATATTAATCATCATTTACATATTCAAGTTAAAATTCAAAACTGATAAACTTTTAAATACTCAGCTGGAATATTGATATCTGAGAAAAATCCTAAAAATGCAAATATTAGAATAAGTGCGAACCCAATACCTATAAACATAATTAAAAAAACTATATTTTTTCTAATTGGGTTTTTTATCTTATTTCGTAATAGCCAATTAAAGGCACTTGCCAAATGCACAAATATTGCAACCACTGCTAAAAAATAATAAGGAATAAAAAACAAAGAAAAAGGTAATACATAAAATCCAGCAATAGCAAAATAGATGTTGCTATCTAACTCAAGTATTAGACGCCCAAAAAACACCGCCGCTAAATGATTAATTAAAAAGAACGCAAGATATAATCCCGACCAAACCTGAGATTTTTCGATAAAACCAGTTCGTTGACCTCTTCTTTTCCATACTAAAACTACCCCACTGCTCACTTGGAATAATATACAAAGTATTAATAATGATTCAACAATGGCATTACGATAGATTACTCTTATGGCATCCATAAATTCAATATGATTTTGGGCACCCAATATAATCATGCTGTGATTTATAAGGTGTAATAATATAAATAATCCAATTATTATGGCGGATGTTCTGTGAAGTTTATGTAGCATATAATTCCTGTTTATAATGTTTTTGTATCAGTTGCATCGATATAATGACGTTGTTGTGTATGAAAAAACTGTAGGTATCATATTGTTGATATTTAAGTAAATAATTATAAAAACTACTCAAAATAATAACTAAGTAATAATTAATTTATATTTAATGTTTTGATAAAGCCCAACAGCACATAAAATTAATAATAACCAAAACCCACTGGCAGGCATTAAACTTATTCCAATAATAGATCCTAAAAATCCACAAATTAAAAAAGTGTTTTTTATTAAAACCTGCTGATTCCAAAATTGAATAGTAATCATAAAAAGTGGCCATGCAAACAATAAAAACCAAACAGCTACGGATCCTTCAAGGTTATGAAATCCTGTTGAATTAATCCAGCCAAGTTTAGGTAATTCAATTAAAATAGGATAAAAGATAATTAAACCAATTAGAGTATGACCCACTGTAATAAACAAAAGAAAACGTGCGAATATTTTTTGTTTCATTTTTTAAACCTTTCTAAAGTAATATTAAATTCATTCATCCACTTAACTTGGTTTTTCAGAGCTAAATTCATAGGTATTATTTTAAAAACAATCCGTTTGATGAAATTAAAAAAACCATTTTCATTATGCGCAATATTGCCAAATACACGGCTCAATTTATGAGTTTTTTTAATACGTTGATGCCTATGAAATTTTAATAATGTGGCAACATCACAAGTTGAATTTGTATTGCTTAAAATAAGTGCCAGTTGCATCGCGTCTTCCATGGATAAAACAGCGCCTTGCCCTAAGTTGGGTGTCATGGCGTGTGCTGCATCACCAATTGCAATTACTCGACCTTGGCCCCATTGAATGTTCCTGTCTTGTAATGGGTGGGACAACCACTGAGTATTATCAAATGAAAGCTGTTTGATATCCTTTATGCTTGTCTGTTTGTTTTTAATCCATGTTTGGCGACGCTCAAAAGAATAATCTTCTGGATTTTCATTTTTGTTTAATTTAATCACATGATACACATAAGCTTGAGTATCACTAATAGGTGTAATTCCTAAGCGTTGTTTGCCAAACCAATATTCACCAGAGATGTTAATCGGGTTTTTAAGGGGAACAATAGTTCGCCAACAGCAAAGTCGAGTATCAAATAATTGCGCTTCACTCACTAAATTACTGTGAATTCCGCCGGCATCAATTAAATAATCCCCTTTAATTATTTGGCCGTCACTTAAGGTGACTGTCACACTTTGTTCATGCACTTCTTTGTGGGTAATAGTTAGACCCAGTTTGATTTTGTTTGAATCAATATTTTTAAGTAATACAGATTGCAAATGTGCTCGATGTACCACTTTGTTTAACAAACCCGTTTGTCTGACGTTTACAGAATTAATTTGATTGTTAAACCCCATACTCATTTGAGTCACATCAAATCCACTAATATATTGTTTTAAACCTAGGGTGTCTAAAATAGCCAATCCGTTGTTTTGTAATAATAACCCCGCGCCAATACTGCTAAGTTGTTTGGCCTTTTCGATGAGTACAAAATCGAGTTTTTTAAGTAACAAAGCATTGGCTAAAGTTAATCCTGCTATGCCTGCGCCATTAATAATAATCATAATTGTTCCTCCTGGTGATTATCGTTTAATGAAATAAGCATAAACTGAGCACGCTCAATGAGCAAGCTCAACTTTCATTTTTTTATAAACTGCGTACACTATGCTTTATCAAAAAAGCCTTGAGAATATTGTGAATAGACAGGACAAAAAACAACAAACCCGTGAGACTATCTTAAATAGCGCCAGTCGTTTATTTCAAGAGCAAGGGTTTACTAACGTGTCGACAAGACAAATTGCAAAAGACTCCGGTGTAGGAGTGGGTACTGTATTTGCTCACTTTAAAGATAAGCAAGCACTTACTACAGCGTTGTTTCATAACAAAATTGATGGTTTGTTATTGTTGCACTTACAGCGCTGTGGGCAAGAAAAAACAGGGCTGAGTTATTTCTTAAGGTTTGCGCAGTTTTTTTATGATTTCTATGAAGAAGATAGGGCATTCTCAATTGCATTATTACAAAATGCTTTGTTTGATGTGACATTTTTCCAACAACAAATGGATCTGTTTATAACCCAAGTGGCCAATAAACTACAAAATGAACTACCCAAACACAGTGAACAACAACGTTTTAATATTGCAAAAGCTTGGTTTGGATTTTATATGTTTCATTTGCTTTCAGGGTTAAAACAAAATGAGCTAAGTGCAAAACAGTGGCTAGCGACATTAAAAGTGGACTGTGCCGTTTTACTCACTTCGACAGTGGCAGCTCAGCACAATTTGTTAAAATAATATTATTTAATAAAACCCAGCTAATTAATAAATGAAGGATCAAAAAAATGCAACAACAGTTAATTATTAAAATATATATCTTATGTATGTTCTGTCTTTTTTCAGTTGTTGTACAAGCTGCCGTAAAAGTCCCGCATAAACAGTTTAAACAATTTAAGCTCGATAATGGTATGCACGTTATTTTTTCTGAATTTAATCGATCAGATAACAGAGTTCAAATTGACTGGAATATTCAAGCCGGTAGTGCACAAGAATTAAATGAACTACAAGGCACCGCGCATTTGTTGGAACATTCATTATTTTCTATATCTGAACATAAAAGTTTGTTTGATTATTTTGCATCAATAGGTGGCTCGATCCAGGCTTATACTTATTTAAATGGCACCAGTTACCGCTTTACAGTTAAACAGGAGCATATAGATGATGCATTAAATGTGATTAGCCAATGGCAAAAAATAACCCAATTTAATTCAGAAGAGCATTTAAAGAACCAAGACATCGTAGTAAATGAAATTCAATTAAAATTTAGTCAGTATCAATCTATTTCACCTTACAAATTCGAAGAATCACCACTTACACGTAAAACAGTAGGCATTAAACGTGATATCAACAATACATCACTTAGGCATTTAGAAGCTTATTATCAACATTGGTATCACCCACAAAATACACATTTATTGATTTCGGGTATGAAATACGATAAAAAGATATTAAATAAAGTTGAGAACAGTCTTAATAAAAAATGGCTGTCTAGTCCTAATTTTCCTATAGACAATAAACTAAAATTTCGCTCAAATGTTTGGAATAATCTAGAACAAAAATTCGAATATGACGCTGTATTTGCTAATTATTATTTTGAGTCTAATGAATTAAATATTGATGTTGATTTAACTTATATTAAAGTACTTAAAACGTATTTGAATATTTATTTAAATGCAGTTGCTAAAACCAGTGAATATATTCATGATTATCAATCATCATTCTCTATTTACCCCAATTATATTATTGCGTTTAATGCCTCATTGTATGCTAATGAAAGTTTTGCCGATGTGAGTATCAAAACGTTTCGTACTATTATTAATGATATAACAGCAGGTAAAATAGATGAAAAAATACTACAGCAGGCAATTACACATTTAAAAGCTAACATTAAAATAAAAGGTGATTATCGTGGTTATTATGAGGATTATAAATACAACCAGCCTTTTAGAAGTCAGAGAGAACGACTTAAAAAACGTGGCATAATATTAAATAATTTTGATCAAGCTGAGTTTACTTCTAAAGTTAATAAATTATTTTCAGAACATTATTATGGTACGATTTATAGCGACAAAAACAGAAAATATAAAAATAATGTTATTAATATTGAACATTACTTAAAAGCTGTTAAACCAGAGTTATTAAAAGTGGTAGAACCTTTAACAAAAAATATATCTATGATTAAAGATGTAAAAACAATTGGCGACCCTATAATTACACCAATAAAGTCACTTAAACGTGCCGTGTATAGTTGGCAATTAGATAATGGTATTAAAGTTCAGTTTGTTTTAAACGAAAAGATTAAAAAGGATAAAGGTAAAGTTACTATTAGTTATAGCGTTGATACAGATTATAATAATCATACCCTTTCATATTGGTCCGCATTTAGAGTGTGGCGTTTAATAAAAGAGCGTTTGATGAATGATATTTTAAATGTTGATAACAATAACCTGACTTTTATTAAAGAGTCTAAATACTCAATCAATCCACATGGATTTTCAGCAGATATAAATAGTTCATCCATGAATAATTTGGGTGACGTTTTTCAGCAACTTATCAATCAAACTAGTTTAGAAAACGAAATAACTCTATTTAAGAGTAAGGCTTGGTTTAATTATATAAAAACAGAAGTGACACAAAATAATTGTCGTTCAAACTCCAAAATAATAAAGTCGATATATAAGAAGAAAATAGTACAATTAAATAATTGTTTTAAAGAATCTGATTTTAAACGATTAACATCGATAGACCTAGAAATTCTGACTAAAAAATACTTTAATCGACAAGCTAATCCAACTATTAATATTGTTGGTGACTTAACATTAGTTGAAGTCAAAGATTGGGTAGAAACATATATAACAACATTAAACACTTCGGATATTAAATTCACTAGCGCTAAACAATTTATAGATAAAATAAAATTACCTAAGTCTAAAACGATTGAAGCGGGGCAACATAAAGGCCAAGACAGTTTGGTCACTATATCTATTATAGATAAACAAACAATGAGTTTAAAAAATAGACAGATACAAACAATGCTGAGCAAAATATTAAAAAGAAGTGTATTTCAAGAAATTCGTGAGGAACAAGCTTTAGGTTATGCTGTTTATGTTTTAAATGAAAATAAAATGGAAAATAATGTATTTAATACAATAAGTATTCAATTTAGTACTTCACTAAATGATGTTAATATAGTGGAAGAAATAACAGAAGACTTTTTAGATGAATTTCTAAATAGACCTATTGATGTCCAATATTTTAAATTTGCAAAAACCGCTGTATTAGATAAGATTTTAGATTCTAATAGAAATAAAACGATTTCGGCCTATTTAGATTTAGTAAACCAATTTGAAATAAACATTAACGAGGTATTTAACATAGAAAAACTGACACAATCCATTAGCTTAAATGAAGTCGAACTTTTTAAAAATAAGCTCAAACATAACGCTGCATTTTTAATATTTTACCAACATAGGAAAATGTATTAACAGTCTAGAATGTGTTTTGTGGATAACTAAGTTAAGCACTATTTAGTAACGCTAATTCGAAGGCTAATTAAATAGCACAGTGTCATTAATATAACTAAGCTATCCATAATCAAAGCCCCAGCAGTTTTATTTAAATAGTCCTGACCATAAATCAGTACCAGTGTAACAAAAATAAATTTACTGAATGCCGCAATCGAAATGCAAAATACACGACTGTCTTCTTTGAAAAAACCATAAATAAGAATAAGTCCAATAATACCAATTAAAGCAGACCAACTTCGAATAATTAATGTTTCAAGTGTGCCAGAAAAAGACACAGCAAACATAGACTCTAAAATCATTTGTGGTGCGAATAAACCAAGGAACATCGTTGCGGTTAATACACCTGATACTAACATCAGCCATTTAATATTTTTAATAATGAAAGTCATATATTTTCTCTTTGTGTTTAATAAAAATAAGTAATATGTGTTTTGTTGTCTGCCTATTTTTATTCTTTCAAATTCGATGGCCTACATCCATGTAAGCAAAGTCACAATAAATTCGTATTGTAAGGAATCCCAGTCTTATTCGCCGTAAATCGGATCGCCAGCAACCCATGGCTCTTCTTTTAAAACGTCTATTTCGCCTTTTGCAAGTAATGTCCAAAGCTCTATTGCTTTTTCTGCAGACACATCTTCCATAAACCAACATTCGTCTAATTCACCTAGGTTGTTTTCCCACAACATATAACCTTCAGGGTGCATAGATAGACACCATTCAGAGTCATGGGTTAAAGCCACACAAGACTCAATATCTTCAGCTTTGTCCAATTCAGACAATACTTTAGCTAGTTGATCTAAAGGATAATTAACTTTATGTTTTCCATTCATATGGATAATCATGTATTTCATTACAAGGCACCTTGTCGTATAACAACTATTACGGTATTTAGCCGATATAATAACTGCAAGTTGGTTAAGAAAAATTGAACAAAACTATACCGATCAAAATGCCGCAAGTCCAATTGATATCACTCTTCGTTGTTATTAGATTGATAATAAGCTGTGTAAATTAAGGATGTATTGTTATATGGAATGTTTTTATTCGAAAACTTCGAGTGTTTCTTTTAATATAACAATAATTCTGAAATACGTTATACGATGTATTTCAGAATTAATTGTTTGATAAATTAATATAAAACGAATTGTTAAATTGTTATTGATTACCCCAACTTTTAATTATTTCTAAATGTTCAAAACCTAAAGTGGTCGTTTCGTCCATTAACATAAGTTCAAAGTATTGTGTGCAAATTGGCGATTGCATCGCTAATTTTGAAGCAGCTTGAGCTTGTTCATTTGATTGCCAAATTAAAATGTCGGCATATTCATTATCAGATTTTTTAGTTAAATTCCTACATATAAAACCGGGTTGTTTTGCGATAAAACTTTCTTGAATGTAGTTGGCCTTTTCTATTAGTTCAGCCATTGTAATATTGGGTTTAATTGTAAATGGTGCTACTTCAACTGTGTGGTTCATGTTCTCTCCATTGTTTTTAGATAATTAATATAAGTAGTGTTTGTCACTACGATTAAATATTAAATTTAAATATGACAATAGCTGTCATATTTGTTTTCATAGGTTTGATTTATTTAACAATAGAGTTTGATCAAGTGAAAAACCAAGTGGAAAACAAAGTGCAGCCTAATACAACAAATAGAATGTCGAGGCTTGATGAGGTCATCGGGATTTTACGCGAATGTGAAGAAACCACAGTTAAACAATTGGCTGGTGAGCTAAACGTAAGTGTACGCACCTTAATGCGCGACTTAAAATTACTGCGTGATAAAGGTTATCCAATTGAAAGTGATGCCGGGCGTGGTGGTGGAATTCGTTTAAATGCACATTATGGTATTGGTCGATTAATGCTGAGTTACGAAGAGGTATTAGATTTATTATTGGCTATTAATGTGATCGAACAATTGGATTCACCTATATTATTAACCCATTTAAAGTCGTTACAAAATAAGTTAACGTCAAGTTTTCCGCAAAGTTATCGTAAGAAAATTAGAGGCCTGCGCAAACGCATATTAGTGGGTGCAGTTGCGTCCAATACTGTGAGTTTAACTTATCCAAAAGGCTTTAAAAGCAAACTTAGTGAAACCATTCAAAAAGGATTTTTTGATCAGAAATTAATTGAGCTGAAATATGCCGACAATAAAGGCAAAAACACAATACGCATAGTAGAAATACAATATTTATATGTGAACTGGCCAGTATGGTATTTATTAGTTTGGGATCATTTACGTGATGACGTTAGGTGTTTAAGGTTAGATCGAGTACAAACAGTTAAAATATTAAATGACACATTCAAATTAAAAAAAGCAGATCCATTTTTAAAAGGTTTTGAGCAGTTTTGTCAGGCAATATAATAATTTCATCATCTTTCATCTTTCAAACATCAAGCACCCGATAACTCATCACTCAAAAAATCAAATACACGGCGCACTCGTCTGCTGGTGCGTAACTCTCTATGGCTGGTGAGCCATACAGGATATTGAATCGGTGCTAAATCGGCTAATACTCTTGTTACGTCGCTGTCTTTATCCCCTAACTCTTGTGGCATTATTCCAATACCTAAATCTTGTTTGACAAGCTGCCAATGTGCGAGGTAATTGTCACTTAATATCGGAAAGTTTTGTTCAGTTAAATTTAAACCCAATGTATTTAATCCATTAATTAACGCACCGGTTCGATCAAAATTAATAAACTCAGCGCGCTGTAAATCTTTAAGCTCAGTTGGGTTTTGAATGCTGTCTAAATACTGAGGTGTAGCATACAAACGTACCGATTCTGTTTTGATCTTTTTAGCAATTAACTCGGGTTGTGTGGGCCTAAAATTGCGAATGGCAATGTCGGCTTCACGGCGACGTAAATCACTTACACTATCGGTTGCAATGATCTCTATGCGTATTTTAGGCTCAAGTTTGCGTAACTTAGCCACAATTGGCGGCAAAAATAACGCGGCGTACAATTCAGTACAGCTAATAGAAATAGTGCCTTCAAGGTTTTGTGATTGACCTTTTGCTGTGAGCGCCACTTTGTTGGCCGCAACATTCATTACACGAATATGTTCAAGTAACTCTAAACCACTAGGGGTTAATACTAAACTGTTGCCAATACGCTCAAACAAAACCACTTCTAATTCTTGCTCTAATGCATTGACTTGACGACCCAGCGTAGGTTGCGCCATACCTAATGCTCGCGCCGCAGCCGATAATGAACCTTCTTCAGCAGTCACAAGAAATGCCCGAGCACGATTCCAGTCAAATTTATTCCTCAACCAATCCATCTCTTAATCCTCTTATTATGATCTGTTGTATTGTTATCTGTTTAATAGAGCTTGTAAGTGGGTGTATTTTAACTGATTTATTCACAAACTTAGCATGCATAAATGCATGCCTATAATGCCATTCTAGTAGATTCGCTTTTTAAATGTATAGACTAAACTTTCTTATTAATATTTATACACATTATTGGTGAAAAACATGAGCACATTAAATACAAATTCTACAGGTCAAAACGGACATAAAACTTACAGGATGAACGCCAAATTATTTGGTGTATTTTTTGTCTTAACTTTTTTGTGTTATGGCATTGGTAGCTCAATGATTGAATTGTTAGTTAGCGCTCCAGACGTATTGGTTCAGGTAAGTGAACATGTCAGTCAGTTGGTGATAGGCGCAATATTGATGGCGGTTTTGCATACTGTTTTAAATATTATGTTGCCTGTATTGATGTTGCCTGTACTCAAACAACATAGTCCAGTATTGGCTTATGCTTATTTAAGCCTTGCGATTGCTGCAACCATCACATTAATAATAGGGGTGATTTTTTTATTACTGATGATTCCTTTAAGTGCCAACTATATGGGAGTAAGTGTGGAGTTAAGTGAACCAGGTAATGTGCAAATATTAGATTTAATGACCCAGTTATTAAAACAAGGTGGTTTTTATGCTTATCAAATAGGTATGGCGATATGGGGTTTAGGCGGATTATTGTTGTGTTTGGCGCTATTTAATTTTAAGCAAAAACAAAGTTTAGTGCCTAAGTGGTTACTAGTTTGGGGAATGATCGGTTATTTGATTTTTATAACCGGTACTTTATTTGAATTATTTGGTTTTGAATATGGTCTGATGATGTCAATGCCAGGTGGTTTGTTTGAATTGTTTTTAAGTGGTTGGTTGATTAAAAAAGGCTTTAATCAATTGGCGTTGGTGAATTAAATATTTAGCCGATTTAATTGTAAAGCTAGAATGAGTGAGAGTTTGTCCTGATTTTTTTATGTTCATAAAAACAAGTTTTCATTCATAGGTCATCGGCTTTAATCAGTAAACTTTGTTCTGCAAAATTAACCTAGGTTAATGCCACAACAAGTGCTTGCATGTAAATTACCCCTTTTAATTACATCTAGGCAATAACATGAATACACTTCCAATTCTTGCATTATTAGCAGGCTCAGCCATTGCAATACAAGCGGGTATGAATGCACATCTTGGTGATTTATTAAAAAATACAATGTTCAGTGCGCTGGTGGCGTTTGTATTTAGTGCATTGTTTATTTTGGGGGTGATGTTTGTTTCTAATAACCATTTTCCAAGTGGGGCCACGTTAAAATCGATACCAATCTATTTATGGTTCAGCGGTGTATTAAGTGCATTTGGGGTGGCTTTGTTTTATTACTTAATTCCAAAAATGGGTTTAAGTCCGATGATGTCGTTTGCGTTAACTGCTCAAATTATAGTGGCGCTTATAGTCAGTCATTTTGGTTGGTTTGATTTACCTGTTAAACAAGTTGATTTTCAAAAGTTAGTGGGAGTTATTTTTCTGATCAGTGGAATTGTATTGGTGAACTGGAGTACAAAATAGGCTTAAGTGAGCGCTAAAATTTAAAGGTTATTTGTGAAAACTATGTTGATAACTTGAAAGCTGAGTTTCTTAATTTATGCAAAAAGGCCTAAGCCAAAGTTAAATAACTAACCCGTTTGGCCGATTTAATATTGATATAAAAAGATTAAACTGCTGTTAATGTTTTTCAGTGGCGGTTATATGAATAAATTATATTTAGTGAATTGTTTGGTTTTTATAATAAGTGCTTGTCAGGTTGATAATTTAGATGGGCAAGATAATATCAATTCTGAAGTTATCAATAATACAGAGTCTGATATATCTTTTGATGATCAAACTCAAACTCAAACTCAAACTCAAACCGAAACCGAAACCGAAACCGAAACCCAGACTGATATACAAATTGAAATTCCAGTTGTATCACAAACTGTTTATATACAAGAAAAAGAATCGTTAAATAATTCGGATTTGTTTTTTCCTAAACTATTCTATTTTGAAGTATTAGTACCTGCTCGTTCAGAATATCAAATTTTAGTAAATAACGATGTGATTATTGAGGCAACTTCAGGTTTAGGTGATTTATTAGGGCCCGCTTCTGGATTAAGATCCAGCCATAATAAAATATTATATTCAGTTATTCTTGATAGTAGAAATGCCTATAATGTTGCAGTTACAAGAAATGCTGAAAAACAAAGTATTGATGTTAATTTTGAACAACAAAATTGTATAGATAATCAAACCTATTTCACTCAGATGATTGAACCTAAACTAACCCAGTGTTTAGGTTGCCATAGTGATAACAGTAATAATTCTGCGCCATACTCTTTTGAAAGTTATTTGCAGGTTGAAAATTATGTATCGGGACACCCAAATATGATATCAATTCAGCCTACTAAAAGTTACCACGGAGGAGCGCAGCATTTTGAAGAAAACGATAATACACAACAGGCTTTTAAACTTTTAGAATATCGAATCCAACATAATTGGTTATGCCAATAATATATTGTAGTTCTGTAGTTCTGTAGTTCTGTAGTTCTGTAGTTGTAGTAGTTTTCTCTGACTGTTAATTAAATTTTAATTGCAAGTGCATAAAAAAGGCCGAGTCAAAAAAATCGACCTTTTTGTCGTTAGATTTTCTTATTTGTAAAAAGTCGTTTTTAAATTTCTAAATCAAAATCTATCCGTTCTTTCTTATCAATTAATTTCAAAAAATTAGCCTCACTCTTATTGTTATCTAAGCCATTAAATCTTTCCAATTTAATTAGCCTATAACAATTATTTAAAATAAAATAAAAGAAACAGCCATCATTGTTGTTTATTTATAAATTGCACCTTTTTTCTTGGTTCAAATTTATTAAATCTAAATATAAAAAGAGTATTAGAATAAAGTTTGAATTTTAAATGTGACAATCTAATTGTGTTTTTATGTCAGTTTGATGATTGAAATGTTACAGATCTTAGGGTAATTGAGTGGATGAACTAAACTCTAAACCATTAATGTAAAGGTAAAATGAAAACAGATGTGATCATTGTCGAAGTTAATGATTTTTTTAATACTTTTTTACATAAAAAATTGTTATGTTGAATATTGGAACGCAGTTAAACAGTTTGTAGTAAATACAGTTAACGATGCAGTTGCAGCAGTTGCAGTAATGGTTGTCGTAGGTGTGGTCATAGGTGTAGTTGAAGGAATAGTTTAGTTTCTAATTTAATTTATTAAACAACGTAACTTAATCAAAAAAATAAGAGGTGTATTATGAATGAATTTGAAAATATCAGTTGGATAGCAGTAATTTCGGGCACAGTTATATCATTTTTAGTGGGATGGGGTTGGTATCACGAAAAGTTTTTTGGCGCTAAGTGGGCACAAGGCTCAAAAGTAGAATTAGGCAGCGCAAAAGATATGCCTGTATTTGCGATGGTTACCCAGTTGTTAGGCTTGTTTTTGTTCGCAATGGTGATTGGAATAACCGCACAATTTGATATGTTAATCACCGCTGTATTCACTATTTTGGCAATTTGTGTATTGAGTTTATCAGCAGGAGGTTTTGTGGGTAAAAGCACATATGCTTTGGTTGTGGATGCTGCTTATTTGTTTGTAGCGGGTGTAGTTATGATTGTGATGCAGGGTATTTTTTAAACTTTAAACTTTAAAATTAAAACGGCCAGCTTTAAGCTGGCCTTTTTATGTCTTACGAAAATAACTTCGATGTAAAATATAAAATAAATATCATTGTATAAATTTATAATGGATATCATTTTTTCATAACTTTACTCTCGCTTTATTTTAGAAAAAAACACTGGGTGCTCCAACGGATTCTCTTTGGGTTCTCTTTGGATTTCATCTTGCGTAAATAAGGATAATCATGATTAACTGAAGATTCAATATAGTTAATTATAAAAAGGGAATAATAATGATTGTAGATGTTTATAATACCGATAATTCATCTGTTGGATATGTTAATGATCGAGGAGATGTTTATAATAACGACAACTCTTTAGTAGGTTATATCACTAAGTCTGGTGATATTTACTGTAAAGAAAATGACCACAAAGGTTATATATCTAGTTCAGGCAATATACGTGATATATATAATACCGATAATCGTTCAATGGCTTATATCACTAGCTCTGGTGATATTTATAATAACGATAATAATTCAGTTGGTTATATTCTTCGTGAAATGGATATCATGATTAAAGCCGGTGCGGCGTTTTTATTGTTGTTGTGGAAATAGACTGCTTTGAGGTGGATTTTAATTGCATCACTATTTAGTTTAAATAAAAGTATTTTTGAATAAATTGTTTGTCCCATTTTTTTTCGTGAAATGGATATCATAATTAAAGCCG
>JALJPK010000013.1:36325-60750 GCA_022968985.1 Pseudomonadales bacterium
TGGAAATAGGCTGTTTGGAGGTGGATTTTAATTGCATAACTATTTAGTTTAAATGAAATTAAAGAATTAATGGGGGCAGCCGTTTGTTTAATGATACTTTTAATAAAAGTACTGATGAGCAACTGGCTTGTCCCTTTTTTCTTACAACGACTTCGATTCTTTTAGTTGATGATTTTGATACAGGGTATTTTTTAAAGTTAAATATGGGTGCCAGCATGGATGTTAGTGTCGTTTATTAGTTAAAATAAACATAATTATATGGATTTAAATCATAAATTTAATAATAGATGTATTCTCAAACGATAATTACAGCGTTATCATAAAAAAATCGAATAATTTCCTTATATACATTATTATGCACGTGTTTATCAATTCGAATGAATACAGGCTAATTTAAGCTTGAGTGTTTGAAATATTATTAGGATACAAGAAATGAATATTAACTACTTATTGGCTACCTTATTGGGTGGTTTACTCACTATGAATGTGCAAGCAAAACCAACGGTTGCTGCTTATGGCGAGTATGGCAATTTTGAAACCTGGGCTGAGCATTCAGATGTAAAATCCAATGACTGGGGGACACATCATAATTCAATGCTGTTAGAAGTGGGATCAAACCTAGGCATTAAAGACATCTACTTAGTGGATGGTGGGCAGTTGGGTGTATATATTAATCGTTTTGAATTAATGGATTTAACCGATTATTTTGCACCTTATAAATCTGATTTTTACCCGTATGCCGTTGAGCAAGGTATTGATACTCAAGGTAAACAACGAGCACTACCGTTAGGTATTGGCGTAGGTGTGCAATTTTATCGAACCGATTTAATGGCCGATGCGGGTGTTACGGTTGAGCAAATATCAGGAAGCTGGGAGCAGTATTTACAAGCAGCCAGAACAGCCAAAGAAAATGGATTCTATATAGTTGATAACTCATATTCCATTTTGCGATTATATATTTATAGCCACTTAGAAGATGGTGAATTTTTATTCAGTGGTGCGGATGGTGAATATAATTTACATAATGAAATTTATACTCAAGCTTATGAATATGCAAAAACTCTACACGATGAGGAATTAGCTTATGAAACCGGTATGTGGAATAGCGACTGGTATGGTGCATATCGGGGGGACAAATTATTAGCTTCGGTTCAAGGTATTTGGTTGGCTGGTCATTTATATTCATGGATTGCAGTTGAGCAGAAAAATAAATTTTTTATCACACAAACACCAGGTGAGAAAAGTGGGAACTGGGGGGGGGCACATATTATTGTCAATAAAAATGCGGATTTACAAATATTAAAACCTATTCTAGATTCGATGATTGGTCAAACGGATAACACAAGGTATGCGGCTCAATTTAATGAATACAAAATCGAAAGTTCGCGGATTGATATGCTACCTAATTATGATGAAGGTTTTTATACCTCGTATTTTAATCAAGAAAACATTAATAGCGTGCTTAAAAAGTCAATACAAGATATGGCAATTATTCGTACGCATCCTTTGGATCAATATGCGCAGGAGTTATATTTTACTAAATATTACACAATGGTGATGAGTGAAGAAATAACAATTGCTGATGCGATTGCTGAGATCAATCAATTATTGGCTGATCGTTTAGCTGACATTACAATTGATGAAGGAGTTTAAAATGAAGTATTTATTATTGATGTTGTCTTGTTTTTTATTAGTGTCTTGTGATCCAGAATCAAAAATAGATGAGGGAACACTAACGAAAGATTTAACTGAGACTGGAGCTGAGTTTGGCCAATTTTTATCCCATAATAATCCAAAATCATATAAATTAAATAAAAGTATTGATGTTGAGTATCTTGAGGGCGTTAAGTTTGAGACTGAAATTATAGAACAGATTAGTGAAATAAATTTTAATGATGGTTATAGTTATAATGATGATATATCTTTTTATGATTATGGGTTATCAGGTTTGCCAGGGACTTGGGAAAAAATTGGTAGCGGTTACCAATTAACATTAGTTGATGATAAAGAAATTGGTGCAGCGTCGTTTGAAGTAGCGTCTGACCAAGCATTTAATTATGTTGTATTTGAATTTAATGCAACTGAAATATCATCATTTTCTGGTTACATGCAAGTAGCAGTTGAGATGAAAAGTAATGAAATAGTAATAAGAAGTTCTGAATTTGTCTCTCCTATTATTTATGGTGATAAATATTTAATACCCTTTAACTTATTAAATGAATATAAAAATATCAGTATCACCCTAAGTTTTTCATCCGAAAATAATGAAGGTTTAATTGTAAGTTTAATAGATGCAGTTACTTATAATTTTACTGAAAATGAAATTAAAAATATGATGAAAATAAATTGGATTGAAGGTGCTGAACTTTCAAATGCAGAAGCGGTTTCTTTTATTAATGGTGTTAATGTGGATGTTGATAATGTTATGGCATCCAAGTCAGTTAAAGATTTTTCATATATTGGATATAGTTTAGATGATGGTCAATATGAAGTTGATGTTAGGATGTTTTCAGATGAACAATATTTATATTATTATTTTTCAAAAATGGGTGAAGAGTTTTTATGGTTTGAGCTTAAGGTTGATTTAGATACTGAAGCTGACTATTGGGACTTTTATCATTATGATGCAGTTTACACAGATTTAAATTCGATAATGTACTCTAATGCAAATATAAATAAAGACATTTTAAAGTTAAACTCATATATTAATATTAGCCATGATAGCGTTACAAGCAGGTCAAGTTATCCAGTTTATAATGATTTTTTGAATAAGAAGGTTGAGCTTGATCGAATACAAATTGAAGAAGTATCGAATGTTTCAAAATTAACAAATGAATTCCACCTTTCTTCTGGAGTTATAAATGAACAATATGTTTTAAATTTAGAAGAAAAAGATGATTTAATTAATTTTGAATTTTCTGAAAATACTCAATTTATTTCGAATGGAATAGCTATTGATCTACCATTAATGACAGGAGTGATTGAGGTTTCATTTGATGCTGAAGTAGATATAGAAGGTAGTGAATGTTATTTGAGTTCGAATAATAAATTTAAAATTGTTGGTCAAGATTTAGAAACTGAATGCATAAACAAAAATGCTACGTATTCTATGATTCAATCAGTTAATAATGATGACAGAGTATATTTTGGATTGACAATGACTGGTGGTTCAGAGTTTATTGATAATTATTATCAAATTAAAATAGATAATATTCGAGTAAGTGTGATTAAGGCCTCTGCATTAGGTTGGGAAACTACTTGGGATTTACGTAGGTATTCAAATTGTGATGATATACCTTTTAAAGAAGCTAGACTAACGATTCAAAATGATATGATAAATGGAGTTATTTTGAACGCTCAAACAAATGATACGTCTGAATTACAAGGTACATTTATAGATACTGTTATTAACTTTAATTATCAAAACGTTGAATTTAAATTTAAATTAATAGATGATTCAGGGCTTTATAATGGTTCTGGTGTAATATTCGAAGGTGTGGGAAGTGACTGTAATTTGATAATGAACAAATACATTCCTTAGACTATCAATATTTAAATAAGCCAGCAAAATTGCTGGCTTATTTATTTAATCAAAGAAACTAGCAATCAATTTCAGAATTAACTCTAATAATTAAGATATAAACCTGAACTGAGTCACTCCACCATTCCCAACTAAATTCCAACATCAATCCTAACCTCATAAATCATTTCATCTTAAATTCAAATTTAGATGTAAACTATGAAACTTGCTTAGACATCCACGGTTGTGTGAAACGTGTGTTGATAACTGTTATAGCTAAAACAAAGATGGCAATTAATTGTTAAACAATCGGTAAATTGAAGTTACTAATTTGGCATTTAAGTGAATTAATATGGGTGTCTTTGTAAGTCGCCATTTTTGTTCGTGAAATGGATGTCACTATTGGGTTCGTATATTAAAAATGCTTGTTAGAAAACATCAAATTGATTGGTTGTTATCTCTTTTAATTGTTGTTGCATGATTTTTTAGGCGAAACTGTGAGCTTGTTGATACTAGTTACTTATTTTTAGTTTGAATTTAATAAATAGACACAGTTTCCATTTATTAGGATGTGTAAAATACACATTGTGAATAATTATTAGAGTTAATGAGAGGCGTATATGGTTTGTAAAAATCGTAACTATAGAAATATTAAGCATTACATTTCATGTTTATTGTTTTTTGTAATGAGTATGATTTTAATTGCTTGTGATTCTACGGGTAATGAACAGGGGCCAGAATTAAAAATTTCAGGGCAACCACAAGTTGATACTGTGCAATTAAATGAATCGGGTATTTATCAGTTAAATTTGGATGCAAGTGACACCCTTGGTGAAAATAACACATTTCAATGGAAAATAAACGATGAGGTTGTATCTACACAAGCTACGTTAAGTACACAATTATCACTTGGTAATTATGTGATTGAACTTGTTGTAAATGAAGGTGAAAATCAAGTTAATAAAAGCTTCACGCTTTTGGTTGTTACAAATAGTGCCGACCAAGATGCAGATACTGTATTTGATTTAAATGATTTGTGTCCTGAAATTTATGGTGAATACATTGATGGCTGTTTATCTGGAGAACAACATTATATTGAGCAGTGCCTAGATTGCCATGGAGATAAAAATGGTATGAATGTCAACTTTGGTGGTGCTCTCACATTTTTTGAATGTCAAGATTGTACTGTTAAACATAAAATGCTCGACACCATTGTCACTTCTATGCCGCCAGATTCAATAGGCAGTTGTGATGAACAATGCGCTAATAGAATATCTGATTATGTGATAGAAAATTTTGACGGGTTTGATGAAAACTTAACAGGCAAACTGTTATACGAAGGTATGTGTTTAAGCTGTCATGGTGATGGAATTAAAACGCAAGGGTTTTCAGCAAAACAATTAGTGCCAGCCACTTGTGATGTTTGTGCAGATGAAGAAAATACTATTTTACAGATTAAAAACTCGATGCCATTTAGTGCGCCAGCAAATTGTAATGAACAATGTGCTAGAAAAATCACAACTTATATGCGCAGTACTTTCTCTGGATATGAAAATGCAGTGAATCCAGAGTATGCAAATTTAAATGCAAAAGGCGATTTGCAATTTGAATACATTGAAAGTCAATTGCTACTTTCTTGGCAGCAACGAACTACGACACCAGATAAATGGATTTTAGAAAGACTTAGTGAGTCAACAGGGTTATGGGAATTAATGTTGTCAGCAGGGGGAGAAGTGACTAGTTGGTCAGACCAAGCTAATACAAATGGTTTGTATCGTTTATATGCCATTACTCAATCAATTGCATCCACTCCTTTATATGGCCAAGCACCTGAATTGATAGTGAGTGTTGATAATGGACAAATATCAGGTACATCGGATTCTATGTTTTTTATGCATAAACCTGTATCAGGTAATTTTGTTGCAGAATTTACTTTGCATGAGCGAAATGCCGCAAGTTTATATAGTAAAATTGGTTTGATGGCAAGAGCGACAACGGATGCAGATTCTGAGCATTTCTTTGGTTATTTTAATGGTGTTAATAGTATCGAACTTAAAACAAGATACACAACTGGTGGCGATACAAGTTGGATTCATGATGGTAGGGCGACTTTGCCAGTGACCATTCGAATGCAGCGAAAAAATAATTCAATTTCTATTTATACAAAACAAAAGGACGCTGATTGGGTAAAAGTGGGTGGTGGACTTGTGTTATTAGCAGCAGATGTTGAGGTAGGTTTGGCGTTTTCTTCTAATAATGGAGATATACCATTAGTTTCAAAAATTAGTGCATTTTCGATTAATGATGAATTGGTGACTGATTATAATCAGATTGATATTGGCACAACGGATAAAGGCGTGATTTCTCAATCAAAACTAGTCACGTCAGATGAAACACAAGTTGATGCGTCACCTATTGTTGAACCAAAAGATTTAAATCGTTTTGTGTTTACCAATCAGTTAGAAGATATTTCCGGTTTGGAAAATTTAGAATTTAATTTAACTCAGGATGATACCAATTCGGGTTTTGAAGTAGGCATCAACGCTTCGGTATTAACCATTGAAAAATATTTAGGCGCTGCTGAAATTTATGCAAAAGAAATTACGCCTGTTATTCAAAGCTCGATCGATTGTGAGTCTGCAGATTCAGGCTGTATCAATATATTTATTGAAAAAATTGCAACACAGTATTTAAGACAGCATCCTTCAGATAAACGTTTAGAAAGTTTGAGTAATGTATATTGGAAAATAAATGATCAATTAGGTCAAGCCTCAGCCATTTCGGGATTAATTGAGGCTTTGGTGCAATCACCAGGATTTTTATATCAATTTGAAAGCGATGGAAGGAATATGCCAATAGGCACGTTAGTGCCTGTCACTGGCACTGCGATGGCGTACCGATTAGCCAATACTTTATGGGCAGGTATGCCAGACGAATTGTTATTGGATGTTGCTTTGCGTGGTGAATTAGCCACACCCGAACAAATTAAACAACAAGCTATAAGAATGGTTGAAGATGAAAAAGCCAAACGAGGTTTTAATTTATTTTATCGCCAATGGTTAAATATTAATGAATTAAAAACCATTCAAAAAGATGTAGAAGACATCAATTTTGATGAGTTGTCTCGACCAATGATGGATGCCATGGATTTTTATATGAATTCAATTGTATTTGATGATCAAACACCATCGAGTTTTGAAGATTTATTAACCGCTCCTTTTGTTGCCACCAATAATGCACTTTCAATTATTACAAATATTTCTAGTAATTCTGAACAAATGGCATTGCAACCCACGGCTATTGAACATGGTGATCAGCGCACGGGTATTTTAGGACAGCCTGCAATGTTGTCTTTGTTGGGGCATGTTGATGGCACTTCGATTGTGCATCGTGGTGTGTTTATTTCTCAGCAGTTTATGTGCTCTGGATTCCCACCACCACCAGATAATGTGCCGCAATTGGATTCAATTGATACGCAAGGCAAAAGTGTTAGTGAAAGCTTAAACGATTTAACAACTGTTGATGGTTGTAATGACTGTCATAAATTTATTAACCCTGTTGGTGCAACATTTGAGCATTTTGATACTGTTGGGCGTGTCCGTTTACATGATGATTTAGGTGAATTAGTTGACGCCAGTGCGCAAATTTATTCACGCTCAACAGGTGAAATTGATGGAACATATAATGGTTTAAAAGAATTTAATGATTATTTAGCAACATTGGATTCAGTAAAAAGCTGTTTTGTAACGCAGTATTTAACTTATGCAATGGGTCGTGTGCCAAAAACAAATGAGCGAAATTCAGTCAGTTGGTTAGTTGAACAGTTAGATATTAATGAAGGTAATATCAAACAAATGTTGATTGAAGCGACACAAACCCCCGTATTTTTATACAAAAAAACCAATCACCTTGAATCTGTGAATATAGAGGAATAATCATGAAATATTGTATAAAACCTACTGGTAAAGATATAAAAGATGATTTGAATTTTTCAAAAGGATTCACGCGTAGACGAGTGCTTCGTAACACTTTAAAAAGCGCAGCTGCTATTCCGTTTTTAAGTCATTTACCCAGTTTTGGAGCAAGCGAAGAAGCCAAGAAAAAATTTATTATGATGTTCTCACCCAATGGGACCATGCAAAGTGAATTTTGGCCTGAGGGCAGTGAAACTGAATTTACATTTAAACGGGTACTAGAACCGCTAACACCCATAAAAGATGATGTCATTCTTTATCAAGGGATGCATAACCAAGTTGAAAAGCCAGGGGATACTCATCAAAGAGGAATGGGTGGATTGTGGACAGCAAAAAAACTAACCGAAGGTGGCTCAAAAGGTGGAAACCCTGGTGATACTCCAGTGGCTTGGGCCGGAGGGGCTTCTATTGATCAAGTGATTGCCAATTTGATTGGCACACAAACAAGATTTAAATCATTAGAATATGGTGTGGCAAGTGGTAGTGCAAATATTTGGACTCGTATGTGTTACTTAGATCGAGACGTACCTATGGAGCCTGAAATGGATCCATATGTTGCATTTTCACGACTATATGGATCAGCTAGTTCTGATGGGGTTAGTGAACAAACTCAGCGCTCGATTCGTTTAAATAGTGTGTTAGATGACGTAAGCGATGATCTTTCATCCATTCGAAATTTTCTATCAGCAGAAGATCGACAAAAGCTTGAATATCATACGCAGTATGTTCGTCAAATTGAGCAGACATTACAAGCACCCGATATATCGGGTGATTGTTATATGCCAACACTTGGAGTGCGTGTAGAAATTAATAAGGATGAAAACATTCCTAAAATTGGCAAATTATTTATGGATTTAATTGTATCGGCGTTAGCCTGTGGTCAAACTCAGGTTGCCTCATTGCAGTGGACAAGAGCGGTGAGTCAAGCGCAATATACTTTTTTGGATGTATATAAATCGCATCATGTATTGTCTCATTATAGTGATGGAGTTGAGTGGGCGTTCGAAGCAATTACAAAAATAAATAACTGGTATGCACAGCAGTTTGCTTATTTGGTAAAAAAATTAAAAGAGACACCAGATCCATCAGGGCAAGGTTCTTTATTAGATAACAGTTTTATGATTTGGGGTAATGAGTTAGGCAAAGGTGACAGTCATTCATTAAGAGATATTCCTTTTGTTTCTGCCGGTTCATTACAAGGTGCATTTAATACGGGTAGGTATATCCGACAAGAATCACAACAACCCCATGCAAAGTTATTAACATCAATTGCTAATGCTTATGGCGCGAACTTAACAGGTTTTGGAGATTTTGAAGAGGGGGAATTAAGTAATTTGTAATATTGATTGTTATTAATATTATCGTTGAAGATCCAGTGGCACTGCTTCGAGATAGAAGGTTAAAAGTGGGTGAGAGTTTGCTCTCATAAGGCAACCATCATGAGGTGTGAAGTCGAGATTTGCCCCCATTGGGTTTCCAAAAGTGAGTGTCACTTTTGGTTTTCTCTTTTGGTTCTCTTTTGGTTTTTTAAATATCAGCGACTCTGTTCTTTATATTTACGAAAATGACCGATGGCGGATGCGCCCCCAAAGTTGCCCGGCTCGTTAAATATCGACGCTGAAGTGAAACATGGATTTTTGAATTAGACAATACGTCTAGCCATTTTACCAGTGAGAGCCTTAACCAAAAGTTAAGTTGAACTGGAATTAGTTTTGATATTTTTTTATTGCACGATGGTTAAAATAACTTCATCACATCGATTACATATTTATAGAGAGAATTTAACCATGAAAAAATCAAAAATTATCGATAGCGGCTTTTCAGACTGGAATCCAAGTCAGTTACCAAACCTTAAAGGTAAAACCTATTTAATCACTGGCGCTAATTCCGGAGTTGGTTTTGAAACGGCTAAGATGTTAGCCACTGCTAAGGCAAATATTATCCTTGCTGGTCGTAATAATACTAAATTGCAACAAGCAAAAAGTAATATCATTAATCTTGCTACGGGTAAGGTGGATACGCTCACGATTGATCTTGCTAATATGGCCAGCGTTCGCTCAGCTGCTGAAAGCGTAAATTCAAACTATAAGAAAATAGATGGTCTTATTAATTGTGCTGGTGTGATGCAAACACCTAAAAATACCACGGTTGATGGTTTTGAATTACAACTGGCGAGTAATCATTTAGGTCATTTTTTGTTAACAGGTCTTATTTTAGAGTTAATCGAAAAAGCCTCAGGTCGTATTGTTAACGTCAGCAGTATTATGCATTTGGGAGGTAAAATATATTTTGACGATTTAATGCTAGAGCACGCTTATACCCCCACTAAAGCATACAACCAATCGAAGCTTGCTAATTTGATGTTCACTTTCGAGCTAAATAAAAAACTTAAAGCGGCGGGTAGTACGGCAAGTTCAATTGCCAGCCATCCAGGGGTTGCGGCGACTGAATTAACGTCTAATGGACCAACGGGTATTTTGAAACTTTTGTATAAAATAACCAAACCATTATTTGCTCAGTCCGCTTATAAAGGTGCAATTTCTACTGTATTAGCAGCGGCAGGCAGTGAGGCAAAAACCGGTGCTTATTATGGTCCTCAAGGCATGGGTGAATCAAAAGGAAAAGTCAGTGATGCTTTTGTGGCCAGTCAGGCATTAAATGCAGAGCATAGCGCTAGGCTTTGGAGTATGAGTGAAGCATTAGTGAACTATAGCTGGAACATTTAACATGGGGTCAGAGATAGAATTTATCATAACAGCAGATGAAGCTGACTAGATTACAGGTTTGAAGTCAACTAGATGAATTTAAATGGTTTTTGTGGATGATGTTTTTTTGGGGGGCGCTGTGGTTTTATGCCCTCGATAATAAGTTATTTTCAGTTGTGGTTAATTAAATTTAGAGGTATCAATTATGAACAATCAATATCCAGCTGTTAGTGCACACAGTGAGATCCAACAAATTTTCAAAGATATTTTTGTAGTAACTGGCAGCGTAATCATGGCTCCGGGACTGCAAATCAGCCGTAATATGACGATTGTTCGTCAAGGCAATAAATTAACTTTGATCAGTGCTGTGCGCTTAGACGAACAAGGTCTTCAAGCATTAGAAAAATTGGGAGAAATAAACAACATAGTTAAACTCGGAGCTTATCATTTGGGCCAATACAACGGCATCGATGATGGATTTTATATCGAGCGCTACAATGCAACTTTATGGGCATTGCCAGCAATGGAGCACAATGATGGCTTACAAACAGATAAAGAACTGAGCCCACAGCAATTGCCATTTGATCAAGCTGATTTATTTATCTATGAAAGCTCAGATATGCCGGAAGCTTTGATTGTATTACAGCAAGAAGGTGGAGTAGTGATAGCAGCGGATAGCTTACAAAACTGGGTGACTGCAGATGAATACTTTAGTGAAAAAGGCGCAAAACTCATGCAAAAAGGCGGTTTTATTCAGCCAGCAAACATAGGGCCTCAGTGGCGTAAAGTTAATCGACCTTCGGCAGAGGATTTTGTCAAAGTGAAAAACTTACCATTTAAGCATTTATTGCCGTCGCATGGTTCACCTATTCTCAATACAGCGAAAGAAGAGATCAGTGCAACCATTAAAACTTTGTATGGCGTTTAATGGCTATAAAATCGAAGAGTCATAAATATAAGCAATGACGGGGTCGAAGCAGTGACGGGGTCGTGTCTAGCATCTTGACTCAGAAAATTGTCAATATGCTAGACACGACCCTTATATATTGTTAGTTTAATTTTATTTGAAATCAAATTATTCATTTTGTGTTGCATGTCCCTTTGCTCTTCCTAGCAACCAACACATCCACTTTATTACTTGAAAGTGGGTGTCACTTCTGGGTTCATTTTCATGAATCGTTATTTATGGAGAATGGAGGACGCGACCCCATTGGTTTATATATTTGATTGTCTATGTCAAAATTAAGACTTGATCCTAGTTCATTCAAGAAATAAAAAATTAACAAACCAGCCAAATTAGATGTAAATCTTTTTGGAAAACTAGATTAAGTTTATTGCAAAATTCATCTAATTCTTCTTTGAATAATGACGCTTCATCGTCGTCGATACCAGATGCTTTGTTATTGTCATGAAACCATTTATCTACTGCTTTTTTAATGCTTTCTAGATTTAGAGATTCTATGCATTTGATTATTTCTTCAATATAAGAGTTAGGTATGCACCAAGCTTCTTCGTGAAGTTTGTATGCAGTTATATTTTTTTCAATGTCTATTCCAAAAATTGAATTACAATATTTATTGTAATATGGAGCATGTTTAAGTATTTCGTGGTATAGGTCTGTATTACGATGATTTAAATTCTCACAAATGAAATAATCAATTTCTTCTTGAGGCCAATTCTCATTAAGGAATACAGGTTGACCGTATCTCAAAATATTAAATTTTATTTTTAGATAATTAACAAACTCTTTAAAATTTAAAACTTGGCTGAATTCATTGTTTTCTATCAAATCTTCAATAGATGATTCTACATCATAAAAATAAAGCTCTGTTAAATCAGGATTATCTTTGATTTGATTTAAACTTATATTATCTATACCGCTAAAGCCAAGAGTATTTGACATGGATTATCCTAAATTGATGATTAAATTTTAATAGTAAGTGTTATTTAATAAGTGAATCTACGAAATATATAATTGGCATAATGTAACATAATCAATTATTCGATTTCTGGAGATTTTCTAGAGTCAAAGTTATGGGTGTCCCGTGTTGTTCTTTCTTAAATTAACAATCAGCAAATTTGAAAAGTAAATAAAAATCACCTGTATCGGCCAACCGTAATGCCTTGATGTATTGTGTTCTTCGTTGTGTCATTGATTGCAAATCATATCCACCTGCCCAGTCTATTGGTTTTTCTTTCAATAATTTTGTAAGTATTGCGTCGGCCAGTATTCTTGAGTGTCTGCCATTTCCATTTGGAAAAGGGTGTATTGACACTAATCGATGATGAAATCGCACGGCCAATTCGCAGGGCTCAAATATGTTGTGATCTACCCAGTATTGAGTGTCATCTAATAGCTGTCTAAGTTGTACGGATATTTGTCTTGGGTCAATGCCTATGTTTTTTTCAGTGTGACGAAAACTGCCTGCCCACTTCCAGATTTCACCGAATAATTTTTTATGTAATAAACACACAAAGTGTTCATTTAATATATCTGTTGATTTGTTTCTGGATAACCACAAAAGCCCTGATGAAATATTGGCTTGCTCTAATTCATCTAACTGTGAGCGGGTTGTGATGTGTTTAAACTTGAGCCCTTCTTTTTCTTCGTGCTCTAAAGGTGTAGCGCCTTCTGGTTCTTCAAAATTCATTTGTTTTCCCAAAAATCGTAAGGCATATCGTTTATTAATTCTTCGACCCTTCTTTTAAACTGAGTGTTTAATTGCGCTTGTGATAGTGCTTGGGCTTCTAATGCCATGTGTGTACTTTCGAGTGTAATTTGCGATTTTACTTTGTCTTGTGCTTGTTTGAGGATGATACTTTCAATATTTTCATTTGGCACAATTGCATACACAAACTCACAGCCCATTGCTTGTGCCATGCTTTGCATTTTCTTAAGTGTAACCGCGCCTTGAGTCTCTGCTTTTTCGACTTTTGAAATGGATGCTCTTGTAACACCTGTTATTGAGGCCAATTGAGCCACACTCATGCCAAGTGATTTACGCACACTTGTTATCCAGCCTTCTGGGAGCTCATCTAAAAATTGAGTGCCTTGAGTGGCTTTATTGATGATTTGGCGATATTGTTTTTGGGCGATTTTTTTAATATTCATATTTTGTACAGCCTATAGGTATACATTTAGATGGTAAATGTATACCTATAGGTTTGTATGGTCAACTTATGTGTATGCCTATAGGTATCTTTATTGTAGTTGTTTGTATACTTATAGGTATCTAAATTATTGTAATTTGTATACTTATAGGTTGATATATTAAGGGTGGTAGGCTTGTGGCTCAGCAGTGATAAGGCTGTGCGCCTTTTTTGTATATTGTTATCACGCAAACAATTCCATATTAGACTGGAAATTCAAAAGTGGATGTCCTTTCTGGTTTCTCAAAAGTGGGTGTCACTTCTGGTTGCTTCTTATGAGTTTGTGCATGAGGCTTTGTTAGCCACTTCTGAAATGAATCAAGGTTTGGTAAAACGATATGAGCGACGCTCCAAGAAGGTTTGATGTTTATGAATCACGGCGTTTTACTAAGGCGTTAGACAAACTTACTGAATCTGATTTGGTGGTTGTGGAAGATGAAATTGAAAAGATTATTCTCGATCCTGAAATCGGTACTCAAAAGAAAGGTGGTCTATCCCATTTATGGGTGCATAAATTTAAGATGGATCGGTTACAGGTTTTGCTGGGATATAGCTGGTTTGAGGGTAAACTTGAGTTGTACCTTTTGAATATTTCTTCTCATGATAAAATGAGTCTAGTCGGTTAAGAGTTATGATGGAATGAAAAAAAGTTGAAAGGCTGATATCAAATTAATGAATTAAAAAATCGAATTTGAAATGCTCCATTTGCCCATCGAACTGTATGTTATTGAAAATGGGTGATGGCGCTGACTAAAATGGCAATTAAGGTGAAAAAGGAGGTAGTGTAAAAAAGGAATTTTGAATTAAAAATAGTCAAGATGTTAGACACGACCCCGCACCTCGTTTCTCACTTCTGGTTCGATATTATAGATATATGTCGTTTCTGAATTCTGATAAAATTTGATATATACAATCTACTCACCCTAAAATTAGGACGATACCCCATGGGAAATTATTTTACGAAAATACTCTATCTGGTTTTTTTTATTACATTTGTCGCTTGTAACTCAAGCGTGAATGATCGATTAGATGACATTGAAACTGCCACTGATACTTTTATAAATTCAGAAACAGTTAATTCAACAATTGCTGATTATGTTATTCAAGATGCATTTATTACAACTTGGAAAACAGATAATGAAGGGGGCAGTGACGATAATCAAATTAAAATACCCGAAAATTCAATCAATGAATCCTATACCTATGATTACACAGTAGATTGGGGAGATGGCTTAATCGATAATAATGTGACTGGTGAAATTACGCATACATATGCGCAGCCTGGAACATATACAGTGGCGATTACGGGGGTTTTCCCTCGATTTTATTTTTATAAGCATTCCGATATTGCAGATGCCAAGAAATTACTTTCAATTGAGCAGTGGGGAGATAACCGTTGGCAGTCAATGAATAGCGCATTTTATGGGTGTGAGAATTTACAATTGAACGCTACTGATGTACCTGATTTTTCTTTAGTTCAAAGTATGCGGTTTATGTTTGAAGATGCCAGTAGTATTAATCAAGATATCAGCAGTTGGGATGTGTCTTCGGTAACCAATATGGACTGGATGTTTTCAGGAGCTGACAGTTTTAATCAAAATATTAGCAGCTGGGATGTGTCTAATGTGACGAGTATGCGTGCTACGTTTGATGGTGCTGAAAATTTCAATCAAAATTTGAGCAGTTGGAATGTGTCTTCAGTTTCGAATATGACATCTGTATTTGCGAATGCCGTTAATTTTAATCAAGATATTAGCAATTGGGACGTGTCTAATGTCACGAATATGTGGGGTATGTTTAATAATGCTGAGAATTTTAATCAAGACCTCAGTAGTTGGGACGTTTCTTCAGTAACCGATATGACAGGTATGTTTAATAATGCCAAAAGTTTTAATCAAGATATTAGCAATTGGAATGTATCCTCAGTGACTAATATGGCGGCGATATTTTTTAATGCACTGAATTTCAATCAAGATATTAGTAATTGGGATGTCTCATTGGTAACGCAGATGTGGAGTATGTTTAGCGGGGCTGAAAGTTTTGATCAAAATTTAAGCAGTTGGAATGTATCCTCGGTAATTGATATGCATGACATGTTCGAATATATAACACTTTCAACTGCTAATTATGATGCGTTATTAGTCTCATGGAGTAGTAAAATGCTCAATAGTGATGTCACTTTTGATGGTGGTAATAGCTTGTATACTCCTGATGGATCGGCGCAAACCGCTCGTGCAACATTAATTGATACTTTTGGTTGGACCATTACAGATGGCGGTCCGGTAGTTACTGAATAAAGAACTGATGGGGTCGTGTCGCCCAATACCCATATTTACGAGATCTATAAAGTCTTAATTAGACGCGCTGAACAAATAATTAAATATTGACTATGTAGGCGATGGGCGACACGCCCCGTTTTACTCTTTCCCATAAATAGTTTTAATGAAAATGTTAGGGCGTGTTGATCAAGCTCCATTTAGATGATGGTGGACGCGATCCTATTAATTTTTAATTACTGATGGATCAACCACATCTCCTCAATCAAATAATTTGTTATAATCTCATAAAATTAAATTGGGCTAGAAAGATGAGTGAAGAATATAAAGTTGAAACATCGCCGTTGAGTCAAATGCTTTCAAGTGGAAACAAAACCGTACAAATAGATATTTATAGTGGCGAAGATGAAGATGGTTGGGTATTAGAAATACAAGATGAGCATGGTAACTCAAGTATTTGGGATGAGTTATTCGCAACCGATCAAGAAGCGTTAACAGAAGCTAAAAAAGAAATATTAGCAGAAGGCATTAATCACTTTATTGGTCCGGTAGGCGGGAAGGGCGAATGGATAAAGGGCACTTAGTGATAAGCAAAAGAGAGTTAATTTTGGGTTTATCCTTTTCATTGGTTTCTTATTTAATCGGACTGCTGTGAAGTATGAAGTCAAGATTTGACCCCATTGGTTAGCCCCCATTGGTTCATACACTTGAATCATTAGCTAATATGGAGAAAGTTAGAAATAGAATCAAGGAATATCAATGTAAATGGTAAAGCTATAAGGGATGAAATTAATAACTTGTGATTTATTATTAATTTAGGGTTCGATAAAAACTTTCCAATTAAATACAATAAATATGGAAGAACAATAAATATATTTGCAAACATTAAAAGGCTCATAATTGCAGACCAATAATCAAAAGCCCAATGTTTTGTAAGTGTGTAAATGCTGTAATAAGAAAAAGATAACATGATAAAGGAGGTTCTCTGATTACCTTCGCTTAGTTCAAATGTTTTTTCGATATTGATTTTATTATTAGCTACTTTATCTTCAAAATAGTTAGTGTCGTTAGTGTCGTTAGTGTCGTTGGAATAGTTTTTTCTAAGAATCCATCCCATTACAAACCCTGTAAATCCACCAATTAAAATCGAATAGCCAAATGGTGGAATTATTACAAAGATTGCTCCTGCCATTAATCCTAATATTGTGCTTTTAAAGATTGCAGCTGTATCAGAGTTTGAGTTTGGGTTGATATATTTTTCCATTAACCAACTGCATATAAAAAACGGTGTACTTCCTAGAATAAATGAAAATGAAATGTATAAAAGGAAAATAGATAAAATGATGCAGGATTTTCAAATGCGAATAATATTGAGTAACAAGTAGTCCCAATGATTGAGGGGCCAATTGTGCCTAATATTAATCTTTTATTTCTTCGTGCACTTTTTTTTGTTTTTTTTGACATAATAATTATTTAAACAACTTCCCAGTCATCTCCAAATTAGACCGAAAAAACACATGCAAATAACTAGCAATCAAGCCATCCACTTTAAAAATCGCTTCGCCAGGAGCTGGGTGGCGTTGTCTTCTAGCAAAACTAATTGGTTCAGGTGTGTTGTCTGCTCGTGATCGATGATGTGCGTGGCCTTTGATTTCTAGCTCTTCAACTTTGCCATGTTCATCTGTGAAAGGAATTGTTAGAAACTGCATACCTTGGCAACCACGTTTACCGCGCATGGAGGCTTGGCCTTCGATAAGGTTAAACATTGGGTATGTGTGACCTTCTAAATCCGTTAACGATTCTAGGCAGGTCATAAACCCTCCGCATTCGGCAAATATCTTTTTATTGTTTTTAAAGTGAGTTTGAATGTCTTGTATGAGTGATGTGTTTTCACTTATTTGTTTGGCGTGTAATTCCGGATAACCACCGGGCAACCATATGGAATCACAACTTGGTAGTTGTTTGTCTTTTAGTGGTGAGAAAAATACGACCTTTGCACCTAAGTCTTTTAATGTTTGCACGTTGGCTTCATATATAAAATTAAACGCGACATCTTTTGCTATGGCGATGGTTTTGTTTTTTAGAAGTGGCTTGATGATTGGCGCTTCAATTTTTGGATCTTTAAATTCGACGAGCTCTATGGAGTTTAATAAATGTTCGTCTGCAATTATTTTGTCTGCGGTGTAATTAAATTGTTCCTCTAACTGCTCGGTGACTTCTTCTGCTTGTACTAGTCCTAAATGACGCTCTGGTAACGCGATTTTTTCGTCGCGTGCTAAGTTGAACCAAAATTTAATATCAGCCGGCATGGCTTCTTCTATTAATTCTTTATGGCGATTTGAGCCGCAGTTGTTGGCTATAAAATGGGTAATGCTGATGTCGTCGCGGTAGGTTTTTAGACCTAATAAAACCGCGCCGACTGTTTGGGCTGCGCCTTTAACGTCCATTATCACTGCGATAGGAATATTAAATTGTTTGGCTAAATCGGCACTGGATGGTTGTCCATCAAATAAACCCATGGCGCCTTCTATTAATATTAAGTCGGCATCCGCTGCTGCGTCATACAAAGCTTGTTCACAATATTCTAATCCGCACATCCATAAGTCTAATTGGATCACTGGCGCACGGCTGGCTTGTTGTAAAATTTGAGGATCTAAATAATCGGGCCCTGTTTTAAAGATTCTTACTTTTTTGCCCTCGTTAGTTAATTTGCGCGCAATGGCGCAGGTGACCGTTGTTTTACCTTGGTTTGACGAAGGTGCGGCAATAAATAAAGCAGGGCAAAAACGACTCATTAGTATTCGATTCCTTTTTGTGCTTTTACACCTAAACGAAATGCGTGTCTTTCATCTTGGATGACACTAATAGTGTCGGCAATTTCTTGTAAGTCGTGAGACATAGTTCGGCCTGTGATAATCACGTTTTGGTTTTTAGGGCGATTTTTTAATGCTTCTACTACGGGTTTTACATCTAAGTATTCGTATTTGAACATGTAGCTCATTTCATCAAATATTAAAAAGTCATAAGACTCGTCTTGTAGATATTTTTGCGCCACTGCCCAAGCCTCTTGCGCAGCAGTAATGTCTTGTTGTTTGTTTTGAGTTTCCCATGTAAAACCATGACCCATCACATGCCAGTTTAATTGCTCTGAGTTTTGCGCCATGTCTTTAAAGAATTTAAATTCGCCGGTTTCTAAACGGCCTTTAATAAACTGAATCACTGCGCATTTCTGCCCGTGACCTAATGAACGAACCATGGTGCCAAATGCTGAGCTGCTTTTACCTTTGCCGTTGCCTTTCATTAAAATCAATACACCACGTTCTTGCGTTGATGCTGCGATCTTTTTGTCCATCACGGTTTTGCGGGCTTTCATTTTAGCTTTGTGTTTTTGCTGTTCTAGTTCTAGGTCTTGTTCTTTGTTTGGATTTTGATCAGTCATCGTAATAATCTCTGTAGCCAATTTTGTTTATTGTTGCTGTCACTTGTGCGACATGGAATATAGTTTGGAGCAATTTGCTTAAATTTAAATGGCACTAGAATCGCATTTTCACATTGCTCTTGTGTGCGTTTGCCTGTGTTTAAATCGATCCAAAACCAGCTTATATTATCGGGTTGTGATGCTCTTTGCATAGTAAGCGGTAATGATTTAAATATGTCTGTCCACACTCGTAATGCACCACTGGAGCCTGTTATTGGCATAGGTTGGTTGTTGTCAAAACCTAACCATACACTGGCTAATGAGTCTTCAGAGAACCCCACAAACCATGAGTCACGTGCGTCGTTACTGGTGCCTGTTTTGCCTGCTACCATAAATGCTTTGGGTAAATATTGATAAGCAAATTTACCTGTACCTGCGCGCATGTTGTAGTTCAGTGCATATAACATCAGGCTCATTGTGTGAGTGTCTATTTTGAGTTCCATTTGTGGTTGGTGGCGTTGTAGTATTTGATTATGTTCGTCTACAACGGCAATTAATGTGTTGAGTTCCATTTTGAATCCACCCGAGGCAAATACTTGGTAAAGTGATGCAACCTCTAAAGGTGACAATTCTAACGCACCTAACGCAAGAGATGGATTCTGATTGTTTACTTCTTTTAAACCAAAGTCTTTTAAAGTGTCTACCAGTTTGTCCACACCACGTTGTTGTGATAAATAAACCGAACTTAAATTATAGGATTTGGCTAGTGCTTGTAATAATGTGGGTGTGCCATGAGATTTATGATCGTAATTTTTTGGTGACCATATTCCTTGGCCTTTAATCGGCATATTGATTGGTGAGTCATCTAAAAGCGATGCCAAATGATATTCACCTGATGCAAGTGCTTCTGAATATATAAACGGTTTGATTAACGAGCCAATAGGGCGTTTGGCTTCTAAAGCGCGATTAAAACCTGAATACGTACCTTGGCTTGATCCTATAATCGTTCGAATATTGCCGTTAGTGGTATCGGTAATAACAACAGCACTTTGTAATTGGCCTGTTGTTATTTTGTGTTGTGCCTCAATTATTTTGATTCTTGATTTTAATTGAGTGAGGGCTTGATGATGTACATATGGCTCAAAACTGGTGAATACTTTTATACCTTTACTGGCGAGATCGGTTTTATAATATTGTTCATCCATTTGTTGTTTTACTAGCTGTATAAAATCTTGTGAACTTTTTTGTGAACGTTTGCTTATTTTAACATCCAAAGCTTGCGCCTGTGCCTGTTTTGCTTGTTGTTCGGTGATGATGTTTTTCTGCGCCATTATGTCGAGTACTAAATTACGACGAGCAGTGGTGCGTTTAGGGTGGTTTATTGGGTGGTAATAATAGGGGCCTTTTACCATGGCAATTAATAAAGCCTGTTGATGTAATTGTAGATATTCAACTTGAGTTGAAAAGAAATAACGACTGGTTAGCTGTAAACCATGAATGGAGCGTGCGCCATCTTGGGTGTAATACACTTCATTAAAATAGGCTGTTAGAATTTCGTCTTTGTTATATTGAGCATCAATTAAAATAGCCATTAATGCTTCGTTTACTTTTCGTACCAAACTGCGTTTATTGTATAGAAATAAATTCTTAACTAACTGTTGGGTAATGGTTGACCCACCTTGAGTTAAGCTGCCCGCTTGAATATTGCTGAATAAAGCGCGTGCGATACCTGTGATTGAGATACCGTGATGTGAATAAAAATGGCTGTCTTCTACCGCTAAAAAACCTTCTTTTAAAGTGGTTGGAACCTGTACTAATTTGATGAGTTCACGGGCTTTGTCTTGGCCATATAACTCGCCAATGATTTGAGGGTCGAGTCTTTCTAAAATGAGTGTCTGGCCATTATCATCGGTTAAACGGGTAATGGAATTATTTGATAATTGCACGGTGAAACGTTTAGCGGATTCAGTGCGATCCCAAAATTCAAAACCGCGTTTGAAAATAATGATCTGATTGTTGTTGCTCCAATATTCGCCGGGTTGATCGACTTTACTGTCTCTGCGGTAACCAAGGTTATCAAGTGTCCAATTTAATTGATGGGCGCTTAAAGTTTTACCTTCATAGATAGAAAGTGGTTGTGCTAATACTTGGGCTGCAATATCAAATGTACGACCTTCAAAACGTTCACGAATCTGTAAATTTAGATAAGCCATATACATCGCCAAAACAACAAAACCCACTAACACTAGTTTTGCAAGAATCCACAAAGTTCGTTTTTTCCACGAGCTTTTGTTTTTTGTTTTGACTGCCGTACGTTTAGGTTTTGACTGTTTTTTAACTGTGTTTGGTTTTTTGGCGGCGTTCGGTTTTTTAATTGTGGTTTTATTGGATTTAGCAGGCGCTTTTTTCTTAGGTGAAGCGGTTTTTTTAGCGCGTTTAGGTTTTTTGTCGTCGGAATTTGCCATAGCAATACAACTTGGTGACTGGTAAAAAAAGTGATTATAACAAGATAAATATGATCTGGCTTGATGGAAATAATATTGAGTGAAGTGAGTTTGGAATTATTTTGATCGATAGTGGTCTCAGTGCTGGTCTGAAAAATAGACAGTTACAAAATTAATTATATTTGCATGGTTTTAATAAGTGAAATATTGAAAATTGATGAGGTGTATTGTGTTAAAAGGATTGTATTATTTTGTGGTTTTGGCGTTGCTGTCAATAATTGTGTCGGGTCTGATTTGGATTGTTCAGCCCGTCAAAAGTGGGCAAATAGAAGGTTTAAGTGATTCAATAATAATTTCAAAAGATGTTAAACAAAAGTCGATTCGGGTTGATGTGATTGATGTAGCTTTTGAAGTTAAACAACCTGATAAAGATGAAGCGCTGGCTTTAAAGGAAGGTCTAATTGAGCAGGATTCTTATATACAATCACTACGAGAATCTGAGTTTTCCTCTGGCGTTCAATCTTCATCTTGGCTTCGATCAAATCAAATGCTTAGCCCAGGCGCTGAAGCAGGAAGTCATGAAGCTTATATTACTCAGCAGAATATAGTAGAAGAGCGCAATCAGAGTCTTGATGAATTGTATCATTTACGAGGTGAAGAAGATGAAACAAATTGGA
Source organism: Pseudomonadales bacterium (assembly GCA_022968985.1). GTDB lineage: Bacteria > Pseudomonadota > Gammaproteobacteria > Pseudomonadales > Natronospirillaceae > Marinicellulosiphila. The sequence goes on from JALJPK010000013.1 coordinate 58,490, forward strand.
AAAATGATCCTGATTTAGAGCGTTTGGCGCTTTTGCATTTAAAACAAGGGTTGTCCGATTCTGATTTAAATACTCTGTTTAGTAGGCGTTATGAAAAGGATGTGACTAATTTGGTAGTGGTTTTGCCGTTGTATGAGTATTTCTATCCAGCGGATCAATATAAAGAGTCTTCAGCTAAATTGATGATTGAAAAAGGAATTCATTTAGGTAGATCTAAGCTTAAATTGCTGAAGTATGAATTTACATCGTCAAAAATCTTTAATCTTAAACTTGATAAAATGTTTCATTTTGGCAATAAGACAGTGATTAAAGACTTAAATGCTGTTGAGTTTGATTATCCTGCTTGGCAATTAATGTATGAAAAAACATTTTTTGAAAGTGATCCTTATTCGATTAACCCTGACATTCTTGCGTTGTTGGCGACAAAAAACAGCAATAGCTCCAATGCTCGTGTGCGTGTTTTTTCATTGATGATTGAGCGGTTTTTAATATCTGAAGTCACTTTGTTAAATTGGATTTTGGTTGGGCAGGATCAATTTTTATCGTGTAAAAAATGTTCTTGGTTAGTGTATTTCGCATTAGATATGGAGTTATCTCAAAGGCAGTGGATGCAGTTGTTTGAATATATTTTACCTGAACAGTATGCAGACGTGGTTCGTGTGATAACGCGATTAGAAAATTATGAAAATGTGGACGCTTTATTAATGTGGCAGGATTTGACTGCCTCATTTCCAGAATTAAGATCAGAAGATCCATTTTCTGTGAATATAGATTTCCCCCTTGAGTTGATTAAATATAACGATAATGAGCAAATGGAAATTCAAGTTTTATGGTCTGAATATTTTCAAAAGGGTAGATCTTTAAATAGTGTGATTAATGCAGCGATGAAAAAATATGGATCTGATAAGGAATCAATTCAAAAAACCTTAAAGGAGTTAACTTGGCCTAAGATTTTGAATAATTCGGCTAATGTGTTTTCGGATCAAGAGTTGATTAATCATGAAAAGCTTGTAGATATGTTTCAAAAAGATATGCAAGCGCTTGGTATGGAAACAAGTTTTGCAAAGTTGGAGGCAAGTTTTATATTCGATTTAACAAGTTATCAGCTTCAAAAAGATAGAATGATGAGTAAAGGATATTTGGATGTTGAGAGTTTAAGTAATCAGTATGCAGTGTTAAAAGAAAAGCTGCCGATTGCGGTTCGTTTGGGTTTTTTGTATGAGGAGTTGTTTATTTATATTTTATCTGGGGACAAAGAGGTGGTCGGCTCTGAGCAGTTGTTTAATATCCGCAACTTTCAGCGCTACTATTTTTCAGATAGATTACAACAAGCTTTTAGTACATATGAAATTTTTTATATGTGGCGAAATAATAAAACGGATTTTAGAAGTGGTCGATACACAAAGTTTATAAATAAAATTACTAGTTTGATGAGTGCAGGTTGTGTAGTGCAGCAATTTCGAGCCGGTGATGAGTCGCTAGAGGGGGTGAAAAAATGCCAGCTTGGGATCTATAGATTTTTAGCGGCAGCTTCGCAGGAATCGTATTGGGTTGATAATGAGGGTGAATATCTACAGGTTATGTTTGATGCGGTTGATAAAGCTGGTATTGATAAATTGGCTGAACAATGGAGTAAGGGTGTTTTTGATATCACTTGGTCGGGTCTTCGTTAAAACTATATTTTTGTATGGCATAAAAATCTCATATTAATGATATGTGTGCTTGGCAATACTGGCGATGAGTCCGGTAACTGTTAGTGATGGCTGGGTAGTGCTGACACATGATAAAAATTGACTGCCCAGTAGGAGCATTCAATTTTAGTGACTGAACAAGGATGTGGGATTTTAACAATGGGTGGTGAAGATAGGATGGGGTTGTAAGAAATTATGTTGTCCAAGTTGTGCTAAAACATATTGATAAAGTTTGTGTGTATTAAGTTTGTTGAATCAGCTAATTAAGAAGAAAAAACGAAAAAAGGAATGCATTTTGTAAATATTAAATGCACACAAGGCAGTAAATTTTAACTATATATAAGAAGTAAGAAAGGAATTTACCCCTATTACAATAATTGTACAAATAAAAACCAATTTAATGGTTGACCCATATTGGAATCGACCATATAATACGCCACCCCTAAATTTTAGGGTTAAATCGTTCTTTTTACTAACAATGGAGTTTTGGTTATCATGCAGAACCAGAAAATCAGGATACGCCTTAAAGCGTTCGATCACCGTTTAATTGATGCTTCAACACAAGAAATC
>JALJPK010000130.1 GCA_022968985.1 Pseudomonadales bacterium
TAATAAAAATAAATCTGATTTTTCTAGATTCAAATTTATTTATTAAATTGAATTATAATATACATTTATAATTTTTCTATAATTTTATTTGTTTTACAAATTATTTTATTTCAATAACATAAATCAAATTACCTTTTAATAAATTTATTAAATCCATTTCTAAAGGGGTACAGATGGCAGATAAAGACACACAGTATTTATTGCCTTCTTTAATTAATAATCCAATTGTGTCGAGATCATAATTACAAAAAAAGTCTAATGTTGTTTCAAGTAATGTATCAAACGTTTGAATCGAAAATAATTTCTCACAAAATTGCATAACCTGACCTAATTCACTATTGGCTGTCATACTTTCAAGTGCAATATTTTTGGTTGCATCAAGCTCAAATGCCAATGTTTTTGCATTTTTAACGTAGGTGAGGGTGCGTTCAACTTTAATTAGTAACTCTTTGCCATCAAAAGGTTTAACAATATAATCTGCACCACCCGCGCTGTAGCCCATTAGTCTTTCTTCAGAGTTTCCTCTTGCTGAAATAAAAATAACTGGCAGGTTTTTGTATAACGGGTTTTCTTTTATTTTTTTACAACATTGATACCCATCCATCAATGGCATACTCACATCTAAAAGTACTAAATCGGGATTAAATCCTCCAATTTTTTCAAGGCATTCAAACCCATCTTTGGCGAATACAATTTCTTGGTAATTTTCACTTAATAACTCTTCTAATATTTCTAAGTTAAACGGTTCATCATCAACAACTAATATTCTTGCATTTGACATATTTTAATCTCTTTTTAGGATATGGTTGTTGCTAATTTGGAATATAAAACACGCAGAATTTTTTAGATTATCTTCAGCCCAAATTTTACCGTTATTTGCATCGATTATGTTTTTGCAGATTGATAGACCTAACCCCGTACCACCAGATCCATTTTCAGTATTTGAACTTTGTTTAAAGGATTCAAATATTGATTTAATTTCATTACTAGGTATTTCGATACCATAATTTAAAATTGAAAATTGTAAAATTGAATTATCTATTGCAGTAATGTTAATTTCGATATTTGAGTTGTTTTCACTGAATTTTATTGCGTTTGATAAGAGGTTGATGATGACCAGAGTGATAGAGTCCGCATCAAAATTAACTTGAGGTATTGAAGGTTCTATATTTTTTATGATGTTAATATTTTTCTCAACAATTAGAGATTCAAGTTCATTTAATGAATTAAGCAAAACCGGATTAAAATCTTGTATGGTAGGATGGATTTCATATTTACCGGCTTCAAGTTTTGATAAATCAAGTAACGTATTTAGAAGGTGCAATAATCTTGTTCCACTGGTTTGAATCCTATCTAAAAAGCTATTAATTTTTTCGTACTCTGCAGATTCAATTTTTTCTGATAATTTTGATATTCGTTTTATTGTAAACTGATTAAAACTTAATATGGCATGCATAGGGGTGCGTAATTCATGTGACATATTGGCAAGAAACTCGGATTTTGACTTATTGGCAAGCTCTGCTTTTTCTTTTTCTTCAATTAAGTTTTGAGTGTTTTTTTCTAAATCCAAGATTAACTTATTACGATCTGCATTTAATGCTTTTCTTGATTTAAATCGACTACTAATATTTTCAATCACAAGGGTTAATCTTGGTTGTGAGTTATATTGGAAAAGAGACATCTTTACACTAAGTATGATTCCAGGGCGACCAATGGGTTGTGATTCAAAATTAATACTTAAGCCATCCTTTACTACGGATTCAATAATTTCTTTCCAGTTTTTGGAATTAGGTGTCACTAACAACATAGCAATATTAATATCTTGTAACTTTTGAGTTAATAATGATTTTGCTGCGGGATTAAACATTAATATATCACCGGTTTCACTGGTGACTAAAATTGCGTCGCTTACCGAATTGAATATATTTTGTTGTAATTGTTTTTTTTCAGACAATTCATTGTTGCTACGAATTAGTTGCTCATATAATTGATTATGGGCATGACGATGATTAACTGAGATTAAAATTCGTTCTATTAACTTATTTAAATCATCCTGATCTAACGGTTTTTCTAAAAAATAATCCACTTGCGCACGAATTGCACGAAGCATAACTTCTTCATTAGCAAACCCTGTCATTAATACAGTTTCTACATCTTTATGCAGTATTTTAGTTTTAACAATAAGCTCGGTGCCTGTAATAACAGGCATATTGTAGTCTGTTATTAATATATGTAAATCTGGCATTTTTTCAATTAAATCAATGGCTTCTTCAGGGTCACCATAGGTTTCACATTGGATACCTAAATTCTCTAATAATTGTTTACACAACATCAGCATCATAGTTGAATCATCAACTACTAATACTATTAGTTTATTTAAAGGGATATTAAAATTTTGGCTCATGTCATATCAGTTATTCAAGGTTCTTTAAACCAGAATAGTGTACATTTTTTTGTTATTAGCAGAAGAACTGTAAATTTTTGTTGATGGTTTGGGCTCTTAAATGTATTAACAATTAAAACCTACGAAAACACAGCAAGAGTAGAGGGTGATTATATAGTCCATATCAAATAAGAATAGTTAGCTATCAAGCCCGAGTTGAATTAGTCACCTTCAATATATTACGTTTGTATTAATCAAAACCAATAAAATGGCTATGTTTTAAATTGTTGTTGCAGCTTAATATTATCAATGTTTTTTGTGATTTATATGCTGTGATTGCAAATTCCCCATCATTTTGATTCACCCTACGGTTAAGGACAAATATTGATTAACTTCAAGTGCTTACAAATACAGCAATACAATGTTTAATACATAACCAAAAAAAAGGCCAATTCAAAAAATGAATCGACCTTTTTTCATACCAAACAATCGTATACCAATCAATCAACCACTAATCAATCAAACCATACTGTGTTTTTAATATTTCAATTATTTCAGCTTTAGGATTTTCACAAAGCTCTATTTTCTTGCCTGTGATTTTCTCAGCTATCGTCAAATAAGTTCGTGAAATATCCATGATTGCTTCGAGGGGTAACTCATTGTTTTGAGCTAATACGTTTCGCTCATCCATACGGTTTTTGTTTAACAATATATCAGGGTCAGGGAAATATTTTAATAAAAACTGTCGAAAACCTTCTTTTGAGTTTTCTACTATTTTACCGTCTTTATACGCGGCTTCGTCCCAAATACGTGACGAGTCTGGAGTACCCACTTCGTCCATATAAATCAATTTTTCATTACCTGCTTTATCATTGACATAACCAAATTCAAATTTGGTATCAACGAATATCTGTGATATTTGCTCTAGTGCATCACTGATTACATTAAACCCTTCTTTTAATAAACGCTCATAACCATCAATATCGGAAACTTTTGAAAAATTAAATGCCTTGAAGTGTTGTTCAATATTGGTGCGAGTAATGTTCACATCATCCGCTTCAGGTACACCATCCAAGCCTTTTAAAATACCTTTTGTAGAAGGGGTAAGTAATAGCTCAGGTAATTTTTGATCTTTTTGCAAACCTTCAGGTAATTTAATACCACAAAAATCACGTTCGCCTTTTTCATAAGCACGCCACATGGAACCTGTAATGTAATTACGCGCAATGGCTTCAATCATTATTGGTTTGGCTTTTTGAACGATCCAAACAAACGGATGTGGAATATCAAGAATATGGCTGTCGGCTAAGTTGTTATCTTTAAACATTGCAAACCAATGATTTGATACAGCATTTAACGCAGCACCTTTTCCTGGTACACCCTTTAAGTTGTTTTCGCCATGCCATATACAATCAAAAGCCGAGATACGATCGCTAATTACCATGATCGCAAGAGGGGAATCAAGGGCAACATCGTAGCCTTTTTCTTCAATTAAACGACGGCTATCTTGTGGTGTTAACCAATACACAGAACGGACTTTACCGCTATGAACAGGCAAATGAGTACGGATCGGCAGATCATCGTTTACAGCTAAAATAGAATCGGCAAGACGCATGTGACAATGTTTCCAATATAAGAGTGAAATGAAGCATTAAAAAAGAGCGCGATTTTATCAGATCAAACACAATTTGTAACTAAATCAACGCATATTGAATGGGTTCCATGTCTTTTATAGTGTCCAATGCCTAATAAGTTAGTTATAGAAAGCCGATAGTTGTATATATTATTAATGTGTGGTTTTTTTTGATTATATTATGAACAATGCGCTGACGATTTAATTAGGAAAATGAATGTTTAGGAATGTTAAACCATATTCAGACTATATTATTGATGAATGCTTAGGTTAAATATTGGTTATGTTTTAAAATTGTGTTGCAGTTAAAACGGGTTAAAGAGGTTTAATGGGTTAATTGCCATAGTGATCATAGTTTATATCTGTTTTTTTGAACAATAAAACTAAGTAAAAACTATTGAAAATAATGTAGTTACTCTAGCAGCATCCAATGTTTAAAACATAACCTTTGTATAATCGTGCAGTAACATGGACGAAGTAAGCTGTGTCGATAACTGTGAATCTATATACGTTTATGGTAACTAGAGTATTGTAAATCTGTCTAAAACAGACATATCCGTGTTATTAATCAAATAATTAGCAAAGTTCGGGTGAGATATTTGTCCCTAAAATTATTTGGAATGCAAATTACCTAACACATCACTAATTGCCTCTTCAGGGGGTTCATCATAAATAAGGGTGGTTGAAGGATTAACATGGCCCGCAATTTTTTGAGCAATTTTAACCGATTTATTTTGTTTATGAATTACATCTGTAATTAACGCTCGGCGTCCACTGTGCGACGAACCTTTTTCAATACCAGCCCAGCGAGTTAACATCAATGCCATATGCTCTTGTAAAGTATTGGGGGAATATGCACCGCCTTTTTGGGTCACAAATACAGGGGAGGTGGGTTGTAAAGAACCATATCGACTAATCAAAACTTGTAAATGTGTTGTTAAAGCAAAACGCAAAGCTTTGTCTACCATAGGTAAATCCCTTGATTTACCTCTTTGTTTTTTAACGGGTGGATAGAAATTCTCAGGGTTTACTGCAACACCAGCTTGGGCCAAAGCAGTGATTTGTTCAACAATTTTATCAAAGCTGTCTTTACTAAAACTCATTACCTTACGCTCGTATTGAGTTTTAGAACGATTTAACGCATTGGCGCCTTTTGTGTAAGATGCGGGTAAGTTCATCACTTCGTTTAACTCAAAGTCAGTGCCGGTAGAGTTTAATTTGGCGATTTCTTTGATTTGTAAAAGCGCAATTTCTTGCACACGAAGACCCAGTTTAAAGCTTATTTCCATTATTGCTGTATTTTTTTCAGGGTGGCGATGCTCTTGAATAACATCAAAAAGATGATTAATTTGATCGATAGTAGGCACACGTGCTTGTCCAGATTTTGACATTTAGGTTTCTCAATAGGGGGATAATATATAATCCGTAATAATGTTATTTTAACGGATTATAGCTGGGTTTCCTATACATAATATTCAAAGTGTTCTGTTCTATAATGTATCAATTTAAATCAGGTCCAATTTTTAAATTCTAATACATTTTAAAAACAGTCTTCTATAGAGCTGAATGTGTAATTGGATTTGTTTGGTTGTAATAACCAATACTGCAATCTAAAAATTATGGCTGATATCAAAGATCTATAACCGATTAACATTAGGTCGCTGATCTGACTGTTTTATTAATCGATCTTTAAATGCATAACTGCAATTAACTAAATGGCATTATTGTGTTGGAAATTAATACAATGATGATTGTTTTGTTGTTATATAGATCTAAACCACATAAGAATTAAGAAGATAAGTTTTGAAGGATTTCATAACGCAGTTATTTTCATCGACCGAATGGAAAAATGTAATAAAAAACAATATCAAACAAATTTTAGTTAAAAAAAATCAAGGATAAGGGTTAGTTATAGTTTGTAGATACTACATTATATTACTGACACGTTATTAATAAATAACGCTGTAGAATAATTCTGTATTTGTAATAGTCATCCATTATTTAATTAAATCAGCTCGAAATTATATTGGTTATAATACTATCATAGGGAATGCCAAGAGCAATAATACTACATTGAGTGGCAATAATTAGCTGAGTCGTATAATTTAAGTTGCTGCTAAAGTACCCAGAAAAATCAATAAATTAGTGACAGCTTAATAATAACAAAATTTAAAAATGGTAGATTAACTTTTGATAAAGATTTAAACATATTTCTGTTTATATGAAACTAGAGTAATGACATCTAATATTTGTTTGTTATTTCCTGGAATTATTAAAATATAATCCAAACTGTTATGTGGAACATAACTTCTAACTACGTTTAGAAAATGAACTATCAGTTATTGCCATGACAATTAGTCCATATATCCCATCAGATCATATACATTAAATGTCCAGTACTAAACAGAATTGGACATTTATATAGGTATTGTGTAATCTTACTTTGTTTACTTTTGTTGTAACTCTAAATAATTAATCACCTGTTTGCTTAAATACATAAATAAGCTCACATAAGTAACTGCCTAGTGATAACGTTTAAATTTACAATCTTGAACAAAATTCTTTTATTAACGATACCTTGAGTTTTTTATGCAGACAATCACACATCCATTCCCATTATTTGATAGTTATAAACGTTTTATTGATGCTGATGATGGTGATTATCCAGAAACTCATATTTTACTGAACCCTATATTTAGTGATGATCAAAACAAAAAACAACATTATATTTGGACTAAGGAATATCTATTGTTTATTGCTCGAAATAAAGCCGAAGGTACGTTTGATCGATTTAGAAATGAATGTGAACGTTTTTTATTATGGTGCTGGTGTTTTAAGTCAGACAAATCGTTGGCTCAATTAAACAAGATTGATATTTTAGAATACGCTGATTTTTTATGGTCACCACCAAAATCATGGATTGGCCATGACGCTAATACAAGACGATATATAGAGGCCGAGGGTTTGTTCAAAATAAATGGCGATTGGCGTCCATTTGTCGCACGAAAAACCAAATCTTTAAAAGTGGCTGCGCCATATCAAATCAGTCAATCCACATTAAATGCCTCGTTTGTTGCGTTAACCACCTTCTTTAATCACTTAATTGATTTAGACTTTTTGGGTAAAAACCCAATCAAACAGGCTAAAAAAGATTGTCGCCATTTAATGAAAAACACTCAAATCAAACAGGTACATCGTTTAAACGATTTACAATGGCAAACGGTATTGGATTGCGCAAAATCGATGGCCGATCAAGATTCAAAATATGAACGGCATTTATTTCTAGTTGCTGCGTTAAAATCTCTATATTTACGAATCAGTGAGCTAAGTGAACGTGAAAACTGGAAACCAGTCATGAGTCATTTTTGGCATGCAGATGGATACTGGTGGTTAAAAATTTATGGTAAAGGTAATAAGGTAAGAGACGTATCGGTACCACAAGATTTTTTACTTTTTTTAGAGCGATATCGTATTAGTCGTAATTTAAGCCCCCTACCTATGATGGATGAAAAAACAGCCATTATAAGTAAGAATAATTCACATGAGGGGCTCGGTTCTAGGCAACTACGTCGGTTTGTACAATCCGTATTTGACGAGGCATTCCATTTGTTAGTTAAAAAAGGGCTTGTACTTGAAGCCAGCGAATTAAAATCAGCCACCACCCATTGGTTAAGGCATACTGGTGCATCTATGGATGTAGAAAATAATCGTGACTTAAAATATTTATCAGAAGATTTAGGGCATGCGTCGCTGGCAACAACCGATACTATCTATGTACAAACAGATATTCGTAATCGAGCCGAATCGGGTAAGTATCGTAAAGTTTGATTGTAATATAGATTGAGCGGTTTTTGATTTGTGATAGTTAAAACCTCATAATACTCTTTGTTTTTAAAGTTTTGCGATTGCTTGTGCCAAGCTTTCGTATTCCTTATGTTGGTACGCTTGTGTTTGCCTTTTAGTAGAATGACCTAATAATTCTTTAGCGTGTTCGCCTAAGTTAGATGCCACAAAATGTCGAATCCAATGTGGTGAAATTTGATCAAATACCTCTTTTAACTCTGCATCTTGTCCCACTTCATTTTCATAAAAATGTTTAGTATCCGAAAATAAATCTTTGATTTGTCGCCAATATAAGTTGCGGGATACGAATTGTTCAGAGCGATTCTTAATTCTATCAACCAATAAAACATTCGCCCCTTCAATTAATGATAGTGATTCTCGATAACGCAGTAGTTCATGATTAGCCTGTGGAATCCAAGGTACAAAATGAGTTTTTTCACCGCTGCCTTTAACACTCAATTTTAAATAGGTTTTACCATTTTTAGTTTGTATGTCATCTATATTTGCATTTAGAACCGCACTGATTCGAGAGCCTGTGAATAATAATAAATAAAACAACCAGCGTTGCTGAGCAAGTCGTAGAGTTTTCTGTTTGCTGTCAGGTCTATATGTTTCTAAAAATCGTTTGATTAATTCTATGGCGTGGTTGGGAATATGCCGGGCACTCAAGTTTGACTGCCCTGCTTGACTGTCTACTTTTAATGGCCGCCAAGGGTTTCGGTTTAAATATTCGGTATCTATTAACCAGCTCCATAATGCTTTTAAATTTGAAATGGTTCGTTCAATAGCCTGAGCTGATAGTGGCTTTCTAAAAGGTAGCCAATTTGGATTAAGTTTTGAGTCAATCTCAAATGCTTGAGATTTTTTACCCCGGGATAAAATAAATTCTTCACCAGGGTTAGCTAACCAGTTTTTAAATGCTTGAGCAAACTCTAAACTAATTTCATCAAATTTAGTAAAATCGTTTAATTTCATAAATACTAACAACTTTCTCATATCACGCTCCATGTTCCTAAAAGTTGTTTGTTTTTGGCAACGCGCAGACAGGTACACTTTATAAGCGTCCATGTCGTTGGTAGCGGCTAATAATGAATTTGTAGCTTTTGGGATTGCTTTAAGTGTTTGGGTACTTATTAGTTGATCTAATAATGATGTGATCTGTTTATTCATACTTGTTTAGATGCTTTTAATTGGATTTAATTGGTTATATTTTAAATATTTAATGTCTAAGGTTATGTTTTAAGTTTGTGTTGCAGCAACCGTAACCACTTAAAACAAAAATATTAGCTTCTTAGAACTAATGTTAAAAATTCCGATGTAAGCCATTTCCATTAGATACTTCGAGGTCTCTGCTTATATTTAGTCCGAACTAACAGCAACAACAATGTTACACCTAGCCATCTCTAAGCATTTATTAAAAATTCACATTTAGAGCCCTTCCACATAACTTTACAGAGCTTTATTAATTTGGTCAAACATTCGTGACATTATTTGTAGAATGTCACGATATATAATATTATAACTAGTATACTAGTTATAATATTATCTAATAAAGATAGTTATGCTAGAATGTATTTTTTAAATGGCTATATCGTTCTAAATAGATGATTTGCTAGGTTGAAGCAACTTGTTGTGGGCATTTATTTATGACTCTTACTACTGGTTTAGACGATTAATAATTACTTTGTAATTCCAGGTTTTATATCGGTTATTCGAAATTATATTAAACACAGCAACATTAAAGTTTTAATTTATTGTTCTTGATATTAACCGTAGTTAATCCAGCATCTTTTGGGTTGGATAATAGATACTGTGTTACTTCATTCTTGAAAACGAACAAAACAAGATAATCAACTAGAAGATATCGATAAATATACTTAGCGTACCCATATATAGGGCGATTTATTTAAGCAGCAGCAAATAGTTATTGTGCTGTGTTGATTAGAGCAATTTTTATAGTTCCCAAAAAAATGATGACACTACATCCTTGAAAGCAAGAACCTAAAAAAAAATTATGGTTGTAGGGTGATTTAATGTAGCAACGCACAACTAAACAATAATCGATATAAGTGATGGTCTTTTTACCCTGGTTTTAATCTTGGTGATAATACACATCGTAAATTTAGAGATAAACAAACTATCAATAAGGCAAACAAAATGGATATCGACAATTTAGTATTACCTGAGTTAAAACATCTAGCCAAACCATTGGATAAAATACTACTAACAGGTGAAGCCATCATCCGATTGCTTGAGCAATACCCAACTGTCGATAAAATTGAACGTGTCATTAAAAATTCTATTGGTGAAAGCCCTGCCCGTGCAACCATTACAAAACATCTAGTGAATGTTAAGGAACAAATCGCCAAACAGGTTCGTTTAGCCAATGGTATAAATAATGAATTACCTGAGCCAGTAATCAGTGCGTTTAAAATTCTGATGGATTATGGCGAAACAGTTGCCAATATAAACTTAGAAAATGAATTTAAGAATATTAAGTTAGAGCGTGAAACTTTGTTGGCCGCACAGAAAAAAGATCTTCTATTGGTTGAACACTTAAAAACTCAGTTATTATTAGCGCACAATAAACAAGATTCTGATCTTGAAATTAACAAACAATTAAAAGAAGACTTCACTCAGTTAACAGAAAATAATGTTCAAAAAGAGAAAATTAATAACAACAACATTAAACAATTAGCCAAACAAGAAGCTCAAAATCAGATATTAAATACGACACTTAAAAATGAACAACAACAAATTAAGTCATTTGAAACAGAGCTAACTAACAGTAAGCTACAAGCTAGAGCTTTCGAGCACGAACGTGATCGTTTAATTTTTGATGTGGAATTACTTAAAAAAGAAAAAGCAGATTTAATCGCGAAACAACAAGCCAACAAAAAGAATATAGAACAAATGCGTGAAATGATGGAACAAATGAGCCTGACTATGCAAAATCAAATCAAAGAGTCGGCTAAATTGGCTTTACAAAAATCACAAAAAGAAGACACTACACAATCTAAATTTACTATGAAACGAAGCAACTTAATATCCTCCCGAATTAAGCAGTCAGTTCGCTAGAGCAAACATAGGTTTTTTACTAGCTTTTACAGCGATATCTTGGAGGGTTATTAGCTGATCCAAAAATGGATGCTATTATCAGATTGGCAGCAAGGACATTGTGGTTGATCGTTCAATTTTTCCTGTAACTTTACAAAAAAATTAAATTTGATTGGGCAAACGTATCTGTTAACTTTGAATATAGGGTTTTGTATTGGTCTTTTGTGGGTTCATGTAATCTATTTAATATATTAATAAATAGACGAGACTTTATTTTGAAAACCTATTACTGCGGACACCCAATTAGAATGAATGAATTAAGAAAGCAACTTTTAAGTTAACAACATAGTTTTCTTAAAGAGCCCTTAGATTACTTATTGTCCAAGGTTGTGACTAACGTTCAAAACATTAGGCAAATACAACACCTTGGTTTTTACTGGCTAAAACTTAGTCGATTACTATCATTCTCTATTTTTAACCCATTTTTAGAAAAAATTAACCTGATTTGTCCCCCTAAAGCAGTATCCAATAATTTAATATTTAACCGCTTGAGTCGATTACTCACATTAATATGTGGGTGCCCAAATTGATTATCCAGCGCTCTGCTTACTATCGCCAAATTAGTATGACTGAAATTTAACCATTTTTCGCTGGTTGATGTATTGGATCCATGATGACCAATTATCAGGGCGCTTACTTCTAAATCCTTTAATTGTTGAGATAGATAATATTCCCCTTTTTTGCTTAAATCACCACTAATTAGAATTGAGCCATATTGGGATTTTACCAATAAAACACATGAAAAATCATTGTCGTTGTTGGCTTTAAAAGCACTCATATCTAACCACCTGAATTCAACACTATCTAATAGTAAGTTTTGTGGTTCTCTGCAGTTTGTAGAGTATTGTGTAATTCGTTTTGGCTGACCGCTATAGAGCTGATTAATATTAAACGTACTTAATAGTTGTTCAAAAGCAAAAACATGATCGCTGTCATCGTGACTTAAAACTAAAGTTCGGTTGTTTGAAGGGTATTGTTTTAAATATGGAATTAACGTGCGGGTAACACTATTGATTTGATCATTTAACCCAGGGCCTACATCGATAATCCATTGATGGTTTTTGGTTTGAATGATTACTGCTTGTCCTTGACCAACATCTAATATGGTGCTTTTGAATTCGCCTGCTTTAAGATTGTTTTGAGAATTCATAAAACTTAACAATATCAATCCACTGATATAAAACCATTTATTGGGAACTGCTCCTAAAAATATAAATACAGCAAGCTCCAAACAGATCAGTTGAACAAGATTGATATTGAATCCAATTGCGCTTGAATCTTTAAATTGGGTTAAAAATAATAAAATATAATCACAAAGGTGATTAATGATCCAGTGTAACAATACAACATCAACAAAAAGTAATAACAAACCTAAGGGCACTAATATTAAAGTAATAATAGGCACTAAAACTAGATTGATAACAAATGAAAACCCGTGCAAGTTAGCTCCCATATAACAGATCAAAGGAGTCATCACTAACAAGATAACCCATTGGGTTTTAATCAGCTGAATAATAAACTGCACTATTTTGTTTTTATACGAGGAAGTAACTTGATTAATTTCTGGGTTACGTATTGATTTGGTTGCTGGAATAATCCGAATACTGAAAAAAGTCAATAATCCACTCACACTCATAACCGACAACCAAAATCCGATAGATAATACTTGCGCTGGCATCAACATAATAAGCGCAATCAAACTGTAAGCCCAAATGAGAATTAAACGCATTTTTTTATTAAATAACCAAAGCATCAATGGTAACAGCAGCATTAAAATAGCTCGAAGCGCTGGTGGATTAAACTGAGCCAAATATCCATAAAACAAAACCAATACTAGTGTGGATATAATTTGAATGTGGCGTTTGGTGATAATGATATTAAGATATTGGCCGTGAAAATGCCAAAAGCGTACAGGGATGAATTTATATAACAACATACCAAAAATCCAAGCCAACCATG
>JALJPK010000131.1 GCA_022968985.1 Pseudomonadales bacterium
AATTGCAATTATAAAATGATTAGCTAAATAATGGCTCATAATAGCCTCCCAATCGATTCACATAAATCAGTCATTAACCGAATTGCAATTAGAAAATGATGCGCTAAATAATGACTCATAATAGTCTCCCAATCCATTCACATAAATCAGTCATTAACTGAATTGCAATTAGAAAATGATGCGCTAAATAATGATTCATAATTGTCTCCCTATCCATTCACATAAATCGGACATTGCCTGAATTGCACAATGATCATTATATATTTCATGTCTTGCATCGGGGTAAGTGATACTTTTAATAGCATTACTCTTAGCGCTTAATGCGGTTGTTAAGCGTTTATTGCCACCCTTTAGGTTCGCAACGCTGCAATATTCACCTTGTTGTAAGAGAATTGGGAAGTTGAAAGTATGACTTTTAATATCACCCTCAAGGTTTCTGAGGCAACTTAATATCTCCTTCCACATACCATTACTTGGTATAAACCCGCAATATGGATCTTGTAAGTATAGGTCAACTTCTTCAGGTATTGAGGATAACCAATCAAAAGCACTTCGATTTGGTTCAAATTGTTCATTAAATGAAGTAAATGTGAGCCAGTCGAAAAATTTACTTTGGTTGTTTTTTCCGAATAATTGACATAATAATCGGTTGATCACTGATGCTGTTTTTATCCGCCCTAATGCGTCAATGCCACTACCACTTAAAATCAGACCCGCTATATTTGGATTATTTCTTGTGCAATAATTTAAGCTCATAAACGAGCCCATTGAGTGCCCAAGCAGAAACGTTTTTAAATTGGGGTCTAGTTTTTCACAAAGCGCTAATATCGGTGTGACTCTGTCAGTCATCTTCTCAAAAGAAGTGTTTAGCTGAGAAAGTTGTTCGCTGTGTTCTCCGTGCCCTAAATGATCCCAACAAATAACATTAATATGTTGTTCATTTAAAAATCGTGCGATTCTCTCATAACGTTCACTGTGCTCACTTAATCCATGTGTAATCACAACCCAGGCTTTTGCTTGATTGGTTAACCAACATCTGTAATGTATTTCGTCTTCATCTATATCAATCCAATCAACTAAATATTGCATTAATGTGCTCATGTAAAAAGGACGCATTCTGACAAGGATTAAATAGAAAGGGAATCAGAATTTCTAAAAACTGGGTATTAGTCTAATCTCAAAGAGCACATCGTGTTAAATGGGGAGTTACTTTTGAAAATCACTCAAGTTTGTTATTTTTGTATTGTCTTAATTTTACCTTTTGCTTCTTATGGGTATGATGCAGATGGTCATCGAATTATTGCTCAAATATCGTTAAGTTACCTTAGTAAAGATGCAAAAAAACGATTGAGCGGAATCTTTGGTGAAAATTACCAGCAGTTATTTTTAGAAGCACCTGATTATATTAAAATCAAAGAACAAAATTTAGACAGTAAATGGATGAAAAATCTGCATTTTGTCTTTTTTAAGCAAGGTGACGAGGTGTTTATCCCCGAGCAACATTGTCCAAATAATCAATGTTCAGTTGCTGCTGTTTTAGAATCAAGGGTAATACTTCAAAAGGCAAAGTATTCACTAACCCAAAAAAGGCAGGCATTAAGGTATATGGTTTATTATATAGGTGATATTCATATGCCAATGAATAATGGTTTCTTAGTTGATAGAAGTGGTAATAAAATTCAGTTACAAAAAAACGATTTGTCATATGTAAGTTTAAACTGGGCTTGGAACAAAGGTTTGATGATTGAAAAACAGCAAAAATGGTTTGCGCTTAGTGGTGCTTATCGAAGAGGTATTGAGCGTGAGCAAATTCAATTATGGAATCAAAAAAAAGAGCCCGTTGAATGGGTGATGGAAAGTCATCAGATTGCTAAAGACATAGGATACAATTTGGCTCAGTCTAAAAAATACGATTCGGCTTTTATCAAAAAAGCGATGCCTATTTATGATGAACAATTAAAAAAGGCAGCAGTACGACTCTCTACGATGTTAAATCAACTCTACTCTGCAGTTGATTAAAGTGAAGTTGTATAATGTCCTAACTCGTCTATAATGAATGTGCTCGAATTTAAAGTGAGTTGTCTGTTTGGTGTGATATTCGCGATAACGTTAATATTGCTGTCCAATTTTTTAATTCATGTGTGGTTAATTTTTTTATTTACAGGATAGTAATATGTCAAGCAAAGTCGGAACCGTTAAATGGTTCAACGAAGCAAAAGGCTTCGGTTTTATCGAACAAGAAAATGGACCAGATGTATTTGCACATTTTCGTGCGATTAATGGTTCAGGTTTTAAAACTTTAAATGAAGGCCAAAAGGTTACATTTGAATTGACTGAAGGCGAAAAAGGCCCTCAAGCTGAAAATATCGAAATTGTATAAAAAGTTGTTTAATATTTTTTAGATTGTTTAAATTTCGAAGGCTTGCTCTTATTGAGTAGGCCTTTTTTTTGCCTGTTGTTAAATTTATTGGTTGGCTGCCCCTTTGTTTTTGTTGGGTTTCTTTTTGGTGTAGGGACTTCTATTATTTTAAATTCACCTGGTTTTATGTCTTTTACATCCCAGTCGCCAATAGCACTTCGTACCAATCTTAGGCATGGATGACCAACATTCGCACACATTCGTCTTACCTGTCTGTTTTTACCTTCTTTGATTTTTAATTCAATCCAGCAGGTAGGGATGTTTTTACGCTCTCGAATAGGTCTTTCCCATAACCAAGAAGGCGGTTCTATTCTTTTTGCTTCGGCCGGTTTAGTTAACCCATCTTTTAGCTCAACACCTTCTCGAAGAGACGTAATCGACTCGTCAGAAATTAACCCTTCAATTTGTACTAAGTATGTTTTAGCTGCTTTATGTTTAGGGTTGGCAATTTGTTGATTAAGTAATCCATCATCAGTTAAAAGAAGTAGACCTTCGCTGTCATAATCTAAGCGTCCAGCAGGGTAGACGTCTTTAATTTTGATGAATAACGCGAGTGTTTGTTTGTCATCACTGGGGCTAAATTGAGACATAACTTTAAATGGCTTGTTGAGTAATATAAGTTTGGACATATTTTGATCTTTTTTGGACTATGTTAGCTGGTTCACATCTGTTATAATACCGCGCCTAAAACAGACGGTCTATCATCCTTTTGTTTTGCTTGGGTTTAATTGTCAAAAGCGATTAATATCCATCATACTCACAACCAATTTACCTTTATATTTAGGAAAACTTATGACATCTAAGATTATATATACACGAACTGATGAAGCACCTGCGTTAGCGACTTACTCATTTTTACCAATTGTTCAGGGCTTTGCAAAAACTGCCGGTGTGTTGGTAGAAACTCGTGATATCTCTTTAGCTGGTCGTATTATTTCGACATTCCCTGAAATGTTAACAGCTGATCAGCAAATTCCAGATGCACTTGCTGAATTAGGTGAGTTGGCAAAATCTCCAGAAGCAAACATTATTAAATTACCAAATATCTCAGCTTCTGTACCTCAATTAAAAGCGGTAATTAAAGAATTACAAGAAAATGGATATGCACTTCCAGATTACCCAGAAGAAACAAATACAGACGAGAAAAAATTAATTCAAGCTCGTTATGATAAAATTAAAGGTTCAGCTGTTAACCCAGTATTACGCGAAGGTAATTCAGATCGTCGCGCTCCTGGTGCAGTTAAACAGTATGCTAGAACTAACCCGCATTCAATGGGTGTTTGGGCTAAAGATTCTAAAACTGCAGTAGCAAGTATGACTGATGGCGATTTCTTTGAAACAGAAGTGTCAACAACAATTGAAAAAGCTACGACTGTCAAAATTCAGCTAAATACAGGTTCTGAAACTATTGTATTAAAAGAGTCTGTTGCCTTGTTAGAAGGTGAAATTATTGATGCTGCGGCATTAAATGTTTCAAAATTACGTGCTTTTATCGCTGCTGAAATTGTAGATGCTAAGAAAAATGATGTTTTATTCTCATTACACCTTAAAGCAACCATGATGAAAGTATCAGATCCAATTATATTTGGTCATGTAGTTGAGGTGTTCTACGCCGCTGTTTTTGAAAAACACGCCGCTACTTTTGAAAAACTAGGTGTTGATACACGTAATGGTCTTGGTGATGTTTATTCTAAAATCAAAACATTAGACGCCGCTTTACAGACTGAGATTGAAGCTGACATTGAAGCTGTGTATGTTGATGCTCCTGCCATTGCAATGGTTGATTCTGATAAAGGTATTACTAACTTACATGTACCAAGTGATGTAATTGTAGATGCTTCTATGCCAGCTATGATTCGTGGTTCTGGCCAAATGTGGAATGTAGCGGGCAAACAACAAGATACTAAAGCGATTATTCCTGACCGTTGTTACGCTGGTGTATTCCAAGCGACTATTGAGTTTTGTAAAGAAAATGGTGCATTTGATCCTGTAACAATGGGTACAGTACCTAACGTTGGTTTGATGGCTCAAAAAGCTGAAGAATATGGTTCTCACGATAAAACCTTCGAAGTGTCTACTTCAGGTACTGATGAAGAGGTTGATCCTTCTGGTGATGTATTGCTTTCTCAAATTGTTGAGAAGGGTGATATCTTCAGGATGTGCCAAGTTAAAGATGCGCCAATCCAAGATTGGGTGAAATTAGCCGTTAATCGTGCTCGTTTATCTGGAATGCCTGCTGTATTTTGGTTGGATTCTAATCGTGCACATGATGCTCAGTTGATTAAAAAGGTAAATGCTTATTTGCCTACTCATGATATCTCTGGATTAGAGATTCAAACTATGGCTCCAATTGAAGCAACAATTCATGCTTGTGGTCTTATTAAAGAAGGTAAAGACGTAATTTCTGTAACCGGTAATGTGTTACGTGATTATTTAACGGATTTATTCCCGATTTTAGAATTGGGTACTTCTGCTAAAATGCTATCGATTGTGCCATTAATGAATGGTGGTGGATTGTTTGAAACCGGTGCAGGTGGTTCAGCGCCGAAACATGTACAGCAATTAGTTGAACAGTCACATTTACGTTGGGACTCATTAGGTGAGTTCTTGGCTTTGTCTGCATCATTCGAGCATTTAGCTCTAACTACTGATAATGCTAAGTCAATGGTATTGGCTAAAACATTAGATGTTGCAACGGGTACTTTCTTGACTAATAACAAGTCACCTTCTCGTAAAACAGGTGAATTGGATAATCGTGGTTCGCATTTTTACTTAGCTATGTACTGGGCTCAAGAATTGGCATCTCAAACTGATGATGCTCAATTAAAAGAAGTGTTCACGCCTATTGCTAAATCGTTTGCAGAAAACGAGACAGCGATTGTATCTGAATTGAATAGTGTTCAAGGTTCAGCTTCTGATGTTGGTGGTTACTATAAGATGGATGATGCTAAGGCGCTTAAAGTAATGCGCCCAAGCGCTACATTTAATGCAATTGTTGATTCGATCAAGTAAATTGACAGAGCTACTGATTTAAAAACATAAAAAAAGCCTCAAGTGAGGCTTTTTTTATATCGAGATGGTTATGCTTCTTCTAAAGTTTGGCTGTCTGTCTCTGTGCTGGTAATGGGGCTATCTTCTAATTGAATATTGATAGCATGTGTACCTTTATCAGCTTTAATAGTATCAAACGTTACTGGTTGTCCGGCTTTTAACGTTTTGTATCCATCCATTTCAATTGAAGAATAATGTGCAAATAAATCTTCTTCAGTCTCGGATGCAACAATAAAACCATAACCTTTAGCGTTATTGAACCATTTAACTTTCCCTGACGGCATAAACTATACTCCTGTGCGTCGTTGAATTTTGAATTAATCTTTTAATTTAATTTAAGTTAATTAATAGACAAGCCCTAAATGAACTTGTTTGGTCAATATGTGCTCATAATTCATGTACGTCAAGAGCAAATACACGATTTTTTTAATAATATTCGATACAATTCGCAAAAAATACAAACTGAGAGGAAAAAGATGTCTGAAGAATTTGAAGATGACCATGCTGCTGATTTGGTTATAGAAGAAGAGAAGGTAAGTTTAAAGCAGCCTTCGATGTATCAAGTGGTCATTTTAAATGATGATTTTACACCTATGGAGTTTGTAGTTGAGGTGTTGGCATCGTTTTTCGGTCATAGTGAAGAGCAAGCTACTGTAATTATGTTAAATGTCCATCAGAAAGGTAAAGGTGTTTGTGGTGTATTTACAAAAGATATCGCCGAAACTAAAGCTATGATTGTTAACGAATTTTCTAAGGAAAATAATCATCCATTATTATGCGAAGTTGAAAGTTTGGACTAATATTAAATGTGTGAGTGACTTAAGTTAATCTGTATTATTTTATTAAGTTAGGTTATTTTTAGTTAACAGATTAAATGTGTTATACATTTGGTCTTGGTTTTGCGGCAGTTAACCATATATAGGTAGTTAGGTTAGAAGCTGTAGTTCATAAAATATATTGTGCAAATAATTTTATTTTCCTTAGGAGATGCTTATGTTAAGTAAAGATTTAGAAGAGACACTGAATATTGCGTTTAATGATGCGAGAAGTAAGCGACATGAGTTTATGACTGTTGAGCATCTTTTATTGGCTTTGTTGAATAATGAGACGGCTTTACGAGTATTAACTGCTTGTGCGGCAGATGTGCCTGTTCTAAAGAAAGAGTTAACAGAGTTCGTTGATTCAACAACTCCAATCTTACCAAGTAAGGATGAAGATCGTGATACTCAGCCAACTTTAGGTTTTCAGCGTGTATTGCAGCGAGCGGTTTTTCATGTGCAATCATCGGGTAAAAAAGAAGTAAGTGGCGCTAATGTATTGGTGGCCATTTTTAGCGAGCAAGAGTCCCAAGCAGTTTATTATTTGAAGCAACAAGGTATTAATCGAATTGATGTTGTGAATTTTATAGCACATGGCATTTCTAAGATTCAGAATGATCATCAAATAAATGAAAGTGAAAATCAAGAGCAGATTATTGATGATGAATCTCTTGAAGTGGGTTCTCTGTCTGCATTAGATGGGTATGCGGTAAATTTAAATGAGGCTGCTAAATTAGGTAAAATTGACCCTTTAATTGGTCGAACACAAGAAGTTGAAAGGGTGGTACAGATACTTTCAAGGCGCAGAAAAAATAATCCATTATTAGTTGGTGATAGTGGTGTGGGTAAAACAGCAATTGCAGAAGGTTTAGCGAAAAAAATCATTGATAAAGATGTACCTGATTGTATCAAAGATGCAGTGGTTTACTCTCTTGATTTAGGTGCATTATTAGCTGGTACTAAATATCGCGGAGATTTTGAAAAACGCTTTAAAGCACTTTTATCTGAATTAAAAAAGCAGCCTCATTCAATCTTATTTATTGATGAAATTCATACGATTATCGGTGCTGGTGCTGCTTCTGGCGGAGTGATGGATGCTTCAAATTTATTAAAACCTCTTTTAAGTGGTGGTGAAGTTAGGTGTATGGGTTCTACTACATTTACTGAATTTAGAGGGATCTTTGAGAAAGATAGTGCCTTGACTAGGCGTTTTCAGAAAATCGATGTTACAGAGCCATCAATAGATGATACTTATCAAATATTAAAAGGTTTGAAATCTCAGTTTGAAGAGCATCATGATTTAAAGTATACGGATAAAGCATTAAAAGCTGCGTCTGAATTATCGGCAAGATATATTACAGATAGAAATATGCCAGATAAGGCGATTGATGTAATCGATGAGGCTGGTGCGTCACAGCAATTATTACCAGAAAAGAAACGTAAAAAAACAATTGGTGTGACTGATATTGAAAAAATAGTTGCCATTATTGCGAGAATTCCACCAAAGAATATTTCTAGAACTGATAAAGATGTTCTATTGAATTTAGAGCGTAACTTAAAGATGACTGTTTTTGGTCAGGATAGTGCTATCGAGACGTTATCTAGTGCCATTAAGCTTGCAAGAGCGGGTTTAAAATCTGAAGATAAGCCAATTGGTTCTTTCTTGTTTACAGGGCCTACAGGTGTGGGGAAGACAGAGGTTTCGAAACAGTTGGCAGAGAGTTTGGGTGTTGAATTGGTTAGATTTGATATGTCTGAATATATGGAGAGGCATACGGTCTCTCGATTAATAGGTGCGCCTCCAGGTTATGTGGGTTTTGATCAAGGTGGATTATTAACGGAAGCGGTTAATAAAAACCCTCACTGCATTATATTGTTAGATGAAATTGAAAAGGCTCACCCTGAAGTGTTTAACTTGTTGTTGCAGGTAATGGATCACGGGACTTTAACTGATAATAATGGCCGCAAAGCAATATTTAAAAATGTTATTTTAATTATGACAAGTAATGCTGGAGCACAAGAGAGTTCAAGGCGTAGTATTGGTTTTAGTGCTCAAGATAATCGAACTGATGCAATGGAAGTAATAAGAAAGATGTTTACTCCAGAATTTCGTAATAGATTGGATTCAATTATTCAGTTTAATGCACTACCAATGGATGTTATACAAAGTGTGGTAGATAAATTTATAGTTGAGCTTCAGGCTCAGTTGGATGATAAAAAAGTGCATATTAATTTTTCTGCTGAGGCGTGTATTTGGTTGGCAGAGCATGGGTATGATGCAGCTATGGGTGCTAGACCGATGGCTCGATTGATTCAAGATAAAATTAAAAGGCCGTTAGCTGATCAGTTATTGTTTGGTGATTTAACTCAAGGTGGTGAGGTTTCAGTGGATGTAAAAAATGATGAATTGATTATTAAAACTGAAAAAAATAATGAACCTATAGAGGTGAGTTAACTATAAAAGTTTAAATAAAAAGGCCTGAGAGGGTCTTTTTTTATGATTATCAAAAATGACGATGGAATATTAAATAAACAATTGCTTTTATTTTTTTCAATCTATATAATCCGCGCTCTTTTTTTAATAACTAACCCCTTGAGCCCCAATTTAAGGTGGAGTTAAAATACAATGAAAACATATAGTGCAAAACCAGCAGAAGTAAAACGTGAATGGTTTGTAGTCGATGCCGCAGGCTTGACTTTAGGTCGTTTATCTACAGAAATCGCAACTCGTTTACGTGGAAAGCATAAAGCTGAATATACCCCACACGTTGACACTGGTGATTACGTTGTTGTAATCAACTGTGAGCAAGTGAAAGTTACTGGTAATAAAGCGAAAAACAAAGAGTATCACCGTTATTCTGGTTACGTAAGTGGCTTAAAAACGATGACGTTTGAAAAGTTAATTGCTTACAAACCTGAACGTGTAATTGAGCTTGCTGTTAAAGGCATGTTACCTCGTACTCCTTTGGGTCGTGATATGTTATCGAAGTTGAAAGTGTATGCTGGAAGTTCTCATCCTCATGCTGCTCAACAGCCTCAAGAATTTAAACTTAAATAGGAATCGATATTATGTCTGCAACTCAATATTATGGTACTGGTCGTCGTAAAACAGCAGCAGCTCGTGTTTTCATGAAGATCGGTTCTGGTGAAATTACGGTAAATGCTCAGTCAATGGATCAATATTTTGGTCGTGAAACTTCGCGTATGATTGTTCGTCAGCCTCTTGAATTGGTTGGTATGCTTGAGAAATTTGATTTAACTATTACTGTAAGTGGTGGTGGTTCAAATGGTCAAGCTGGTGCAATTCGTCACGGAATTACTCGTGCGTTGATGGTGTTTGATGAGACTTTACGTCCTGCATTACGTCAAGCTGGTTTTGTAACTCGTGACTCTCGTATGGTAGAGCGTAAGAAAGTTGGTTTACGCAAAGCACGTAAGAAAAGACAATTTTCTAAACGTTAATACAATTTATCGTCTATTCTTCACAGAATGGATGGTTGTAAAAAACGTCCTTGCTAAGCATGGGCGTTTTTTTTTGCCTACCTATTACTTAATAGTTAGGAAGTTTGCTTGTAACTCAATGTTAATTTTATTAATATGCGCTGAATTTTTAGTGGTGCTATTTGTGCCCTGTCTAATTTCAAACTTAGAGGATAACAATAATGAATCAAGACGATAGTAATCTTGGTCGCCGTCGCTTTTTACTGGTCTCGATGGCTGGTATTGGTGGTGTGGGAATGGTTGGGGCTGCAGTTCCATTTGTAGCAGCTTGGAATCCAAGTGAAAGAGCAAAAGCACTGGGTGGTCCAACTAGTATTGATATAGGTAAACTGGAAGTGGGTCGCCTGGTTGTCGATGCATGGCGCGGAAGTCCTGTATATGTAGTTAAGCGTTCACCTGAGATGATTGCTGCTCTAAGTGAAGAGGCTGTTAAAAAATTGTTAAAAGATCCTGAGTTAAAAGATACCGCTCAGCAGCCAGATTTTGCTAATAATGATTACAGGTCATTAAATCCGGAATTGTTGGTTTTAGTGGGGGTTTGTACGCATTTAGGTTGTGCTCCTAAGTTAAGAGCTGAGCCTGAGGCAGATATGTATGGTTATGGTGGTTTTTATTGTCCTTGTCATGGTTCTAAGTTTGATTTAGCTGGAAGGGTTTATAAGAGTTCGCCTGCTGGAAAGAATTTATTGGTTCCTCCGTATGTGGTTGAAGGTTCAAAATTAATAATTGGAGTTGAGGCTTAAAATGTCAGATAAAAATTCAATTATGCAGTGGGTAGATGCTCGTTTACCTATAACAAGTGCATATGAAAAACATATGAGCAAATACTATGCGCCAAAGAATTTTAATTTTTGGTATGTTTTTGGTATTTTGGCAATGGTTGTTTTGGTAAATCAGATACTAACAGGTGTTTGGTTGACTATGTTTTTCGAAGCAACACCCGGAGGTGGGCCGGAATCCCTTGAGTATATTCGCAGAGAGGTACCTTTAGGTTGGTTGATTCAAGCCTTGCATGCAGTTGGTGCATCTATGTTTTTTATTGTTATATATATGCATATGTTTAGGGGGGTTATGTATGGTTCTTATCAAAAGCCACGTGAGTTGATCTGGGTTTTTGGGATGGCGATTTACTTGGTGTTAATGGCTGAAGGGTTTATGGGGTATGTAATTCCGTGGGGTCAGATGTCATTTTGGGGTGCGAAAGTAATTGTGTCCTTAGTAGGTGCGCTTCCTTTGATAGGTGATGATTTAGTGATTTGGGTGCAGGGTGATTACATACCATCTGGTGCAACTCAATCTAGATTTTTTTCGTTGCACGTCATTGCGTTACCGTTAGTGCTTTGTTTGTTGGTTTTCTTACATATCTTGGCTTTGCATGAAGTGGGTTCAAATAACCCTGATGGCATTGATATTAAGAAGCGTTTAGATTCTAAAGGTGTTCCTGTTGATGGTATTCCGTTCCATCCTTATTATACGTTAGGTAAGGATATGGTTGGATTGATTATATTTTTAATTATATTCCTTGGTTTTGTATTCTTTATGCCAGAAGGTGGTGGTTATTTCTTGGAGCATGCTAACTTTGAGCCTGCTAATCCCCTGAAAACACCAGAGCATATTGCTCCAACATGGTATTTTGGAACGTTCTACTCAATATTAAGGGCGATAACGTTTGATATTGGGCCGATACCTTCAAAATTGGGTGGTGTAATAGCGATGGGTGGTGCAATTGCTATCTTATTTGTATTACCTTGGTTGGATCGTTCACCTGTGCGTTCTTGGAGATATAAAGGTTGGATGAGTAAAGTGGCTATTGTGTTATTTGCAATTGCATTCGTCACTTTGATGAAGCTGGGGACTATGCCTGCTACAAAAGGTGCGACTATTTTAGCTCAAGTATGTACTGCTATATATTTCTTGTTTTTTCTCGCAATGCCTTTTTATACAAAATTTGAAAAATGTAAGCCAGTTCCAGAGAGGTTAACTAAATAATGAATAAATTAATTTTAACTCTATTGGTGTTTGTTTCTTCTTCTTACTCTGTTGCATCTGGTGGAGCTGTTTCATTGGATCATGCTGATATCGATTTGTCAGACAAAGAGTCACTACAGCGAGGTGCAAAAAACTATATTAACTATTGTTATGGTTGTCACTCTTTGGATTATGTTCGATATAATCGAATTGCTAGTGATTTGGATCTAACTGAGAGTCAGGTAGTGGATTATCTTATTTTCGATGAATCTAAATATACGTCATTAATGGAAAATGCAATAGTTGATGCGGATGCAAAGAAGTGGTTTGGTGCAACACCACCTGATTTAACGATGATTAATCGTATAAAAGGCTCACCTGACTGGGTGTATACCTATTTAAAAGGTTTTTATAAAGATGAAGCTAGGCCTTGGGGTGTAAATAATACCGTATTTCCTGATGTAGGGATGCCTCATGTATTATTTGAATTACAAGGTTTGTGTGCTCATGCGCCTGTATCGGAAGATCATGTTGTTTATGATTCTTTGTCTGAGAATCAAACTCATGAAAGTGGGTGTGAGGAGTTTGAAATTGCTGGTTCAATGAATGCAGAAGAATTTGATGAGTTTGTTTTAGATTTGACGAATTTTATTGCTTATGTTGGTGAGCCTTGGAAGTTGAAGAGTCATAAGATTGGTAAATGGGTGATGTTCTATTTATTGGTATTATTGGTTTTTTCTATTGCTTACTATCGTGAACTCTGGAAAGATGTTCATTAAATAGAAAACAAGGTATACTCGAAAAGCGCGGCTTATGCTGCGCTTTTTTTATTTTAATAATTGTATTTTAGGAGCCCCCCGATGGGTGTGATCACCAAGCGTTCTTCAATGACTTTCTTTTCAGATCCAGCAAGTCATTATAGTCATCGAGTACGTATAGTACTTGCCGAGAAAGGTGTTACTGTTGATGTAAAGGATATTGATCCTGATAGTATGCCTCAAGAGATATCAGATATTAATCCATATAATACATTG
>JALJPK010000132.1 GCA_022968985.1 Pseudomonadales bacterium
TGAAGCTGGTGGCACATTCAAACGTTTTGTACATTTGCGTTACTGATGACACATCCCATTTACTTAAGTTTTGATTAAAACTAGTGGCACCTAAAAACATACTATTCATATCGGTAACCGATGACACGTCCCACTTACTTAAGTCTTGATTATAATTACTGGCTTCCTTAAACATTCCACTCATACTAGTCACCGATGACACATTCCAATCGCTTATATTTTGATTAAAACTATCAGCACCAACAAACATTTTAGTCATATTTGTTGCCGATGACACATCCCAACTACTTAAATTTTGATCAAATTTGATTGCTCCAGCAAACATTTTAGACATATCAGTTACCGATGACACATCCCAGTTACTTAAATTTTGGTTAAAACTGATAGCTTGAGAAAAAATATGATTCATATCAGTGACCGATGAAACATCCCATTCACTTAAATCTTGGTTAATATTAATGGCTTCATAAAACATATAACTCATATCCACTACCAACGACAAATCAGGAACGTCTTTGGCATTGAGCACCATATTCTCCGCAAAATAAAAGGCTTTAAACATAGACAACCAAACATTATCCCCCCAACGTTCAATAGACAATAATTTTTTGGCATCTGTTTTTGAAGGGAAATTAGAAAAATAAAACTGTGGGAAAATCCCTGTAATTTTTAAAGTATATTTTCCAGCTTTATTATATGTATGTGTAATTTCACTCGTTATATTAATGTCCGATTGCCCATCACCCCAGTCCACATTAAAGTCATAACTAAACTCAGGATTTACCTCCAAATAAATTTGATTAATATCACTCACCCCTTCATTATTTGTTTTCCATTTAGTGATAAAGGCAGAGGGTGATTTAATTGATTCTTCAGTATTTGATTCAATACTGACAGATAAACCATTATCCAAATTACAATAAGCTGATAATGATAATGAAAATAACAATGAAATAAACAGTGAATATAACAAAATATGCTTCATATTTTTATCTCTAATAAAGAAATGTATAATTAAATGAAATGTTATCATGGGACTATTTAAACGGAAATTGTATTTTTAATTGGCAGAATAATTAAATCACTTATTTCTTTTATCCCCTCTCATTTCTAATACCCCCTTAATTAAATACAACCCTTCCAATCATCAAAAATTCATTATTAGAACGACTATTTTTAACACTGTTATTATCGCTAATAATTATGATAAAAAACCAACTCATAAGAAGTATTTACATACAGATTCTTAAATCCAAATATAACTAGAAGTGACACCCACTTTTGTCAGTTCTAGATTCATAATGTATTTACTATTAATAAACATATTCGTTTGCATCTCCTTATTTCTTAATTTCTTAATTTCTTAAACTTATTAAGATATCATCCCATTTAAAAGCAAATCTAAATTAGCTAACATCCAACGCTTTTTGTCAACTAGAAGTGACACCCACTTTTGTCAGTTCTAGATTCATAATTGCTTAAACTTATTAAGATACCATCCCATTTAATAGCAAATCTAAGTTAGCCAACATCCAACGTTTTTTATAAATTGGGTCACCTAATAAATCTGTTTTAAAATCTTGTTTGATTTGTGGTGCGAATTGCACTTGATTGACGATTCGGTCCATCATAAAACCACTGATCATACTGGCATCGAGTTCTTTTCTGACAAATCCTTTTTGTTGTGCCTGTTCAATAAATTTAATAAAACCTTTCTGAAAATCCACAACTAAAAGGTTTGAACATTGTTCCCTGATGATCACCAATAGAACGTCTCTTTCTAATATACAAACATCCAATGTGGCTTCAAATATCATTTCGATTCTAAATTTAAAATCTTGTTTAGAGTCTGAAGGTTTACTAATAAGCTGCATGGGCAGAGCAAATGTTTTTGCTGTGAACTGATCAACAATAGTCTCAAGCAACCCTTCTTTATTCTTAAAATAATGATGAATCATGCTCATGCTCGTTTCGGCATGTTTGCAAATTTCTCGCACTGAAACAGCCGCATAGCCTTTTTCACTAAAAAGCAACGTTCCCGAGGATATCAATCTATCTTTCGAAGACATCTGTTTATTTGTCATTATTTATCCTCAGTGGGCCAAATTATTATATTTCGTACAACACTTTTATTTGTATTAATTTTATTTGTATTAAATAGTCACATCAAAAAAGAAGTTAACTATAAAGTCGATTTTTTAATATCAACTCAATTCAAAGCGCGTAAGGGTACATGATATCGTCCATTAATCATAAATTTGATTTTATATTAACAACTTACGACATCATTTTTTATAAACATAATTCACTGACAAACCATAAAGACAATAGCCTGGTGGGACCAAGCCAATGCTTTATGTAAATGATACAGGGCTTAATCAACTCAAAGTCCTGCAGAATTTAAGCTGCTATTAACACTCCGCCTTTACCTACAAGTTGTCCGCTAGAAGCGTGGTCTTGCAAAGAGTGCATCACCTTGGCAAATAACTTTTTCATCATAGGTTTGATCATAACAGCTGCCATAAGTTTGCCAAAAATGCCGTATTTCATGTCAAATTCCATTTTCAACGAGACCACACAGCTATCAGAGCCAGAAGGTTTGACACCGAATACTGCATTAGCTGACTTAAATGGAAAATTACCTTCAGTCAGCTTCACACTTAGGCTTTGCCCTTCAACCCAGCGGGTAACTTCCTCTTTAATACTGGTTTTATCGTAAAAATTACAGACTCGAATTGCTCCAAGACCATTTGTTTTTTGACCAATCTGATCCACGCTTTCAACCAAAGGATGATAACGGTCTACGCGTTGGAAGTCGGCAATTATGTCCCAGATTTTAGCCGCTGGAATATTCATTGTGAGTGTATTACTTACATTTTGCATTTTGAGCCTCTTTTTTATGAAGTTTGAAATAATCTTGCGACACTTTTTGTAGTGCAAGATTAAGTGGAATTTGAATAAAAACTAAAACAAACCTAACGCTTGTTAGATTTAGTCTAACGTACGTTTGGTAAAAGCACAAGAAAATGACCAAACAACTTAAAAAGTGGATTAAACCAATAGCTATAAGTGCAAGTTATTCTCATGGAGATTAGTAGTGAGCTGCGGGTTAAGATTTTTAGAGGGTTATTCAGGTGAATTACTTTGCCATGTTTAACTGTTAATAATGGTCCAATAAGTATTATAAAATAGGTTAATTTTCAAAACCAAAACCAAAACCAAAACCAAAAAAAACCTCTAAACATTTTATTGTTTAAAGGTTTTTAGGATGTTTATTTATTTAAATTTTTATTATGGCTCTTATTCTACTGTGGCACTACTCTAACCTTACTCTGGTACTACTGGACCACCATCGGTAATGGTCCAACCAAAGGTATCGATTAATGGGGTTCTAGCGGTATGCGCTAATGTATCTGGGGTGTACTGGCTGTTTCCACCGTCGAATATTACGTTATTTTGTGGTTTTTGGTTACCCAACGATAGTAATAAAGCTTCGTAGTTTAAAAGTGATAGCTTAGAATCTTTGAACATCGATTTCATATTTAAAACTGAAGAAATATTCCAATTACTTAAATTTTGGTCATAACTATTAGCACGAAAAAACATATACCTCATATCCATCACTGAAGACACATCCCACTTACTTAAATCTTGATTAAAACTTTTTGCACGAAAAAACATATAACTCATATTCGTTACAGAGGATACGTCCCAACCGCTTAAATCTTGATTGAAACTTTGAGCATCATAAAACATCGTCCTCATATTTATCACAGAAGACACATCCCATTTACTTATATCTTGGTTAAAATTTCGAGCGGAATAAAACATATTCTCCATAGTTGTCACTGACGACAGATCAGGTTCATCTGTTGCATTCAACATAAAAAATTTTGCTCCATAAAATGCTTGCTCCATTGAAAGCCAAACATTCTCCCCCCAACGCTCTACTGATAACAATTTTTGACCATCCGAGAAATCCGAGAAATACGTTGAAAAGTAAATTTGAGGATAAACACCCCTGATAGTCACTGTATATGTGCCAGCCTGAACATAATTATGGATAATGTCAGCAGTCACATTAATATCAACATTATCATCCCCCCAGTCCACTATGTAATCATATTCAAATTTAGGATTAACCTCTAACTTAATTTGATTATTTTTACTGACACCGTCATTGCCTGTCTTCCATATAGTTGTGAATAAATTAGGTAATACCAACACTACTCTATTTATTCTATATTGATTATTTTCACTACCAGTAACAAAATAAGTTAATTCATACTCGCCTATTTTTTGAGTATCTACTTCGCCTTCAATTTCATAACTTAAAGTATTACCTTCAGCATCAATTGCGTGCACCCCCAATTCTTCATACAAATCACCTTTGTAGTATGTGATTTCTGACTCGCCCCTTAATGTTATAACAGGTGCAGTGGTATCTGTTGATTTACACGAAGTTAATATTATGAATAACACAAAAAACAAATAGCTAACAAAACGATGTTCCATTATCTTTTTTATCCTTATTAAAGCGATTAATTAAAAAAACAATATTAACACACTAGATTTATTCAGTATAAGCCTACTTTGACACACGATAAACCCAATACAAGCTCAAAGCGCCAAGTTATTTCTTTGAGACACAAAAAAGGCCAGTCTTGTCACGGGGTCGCCCCCCGCCCCATAATCTACTCGATATTCATGCTTTCAACCAAAAAGTACATCCACTTATGTCATTCATTGTTAAATCGACCAGTTTCAAGACTCAAATCCATCGCCACCCATTAACACAGCAAAGATGATTAAAAATACGAGGCAGAGTCAGTGAGTACAACGGACGTTTTTATGCTTTTGTTAATTTAAAGTAATGAACTTAATTGTGTAATATTCACAGAACATTTTCACCTAATAACTTTTCGAATTTTTTAGATCATCCTTTGCCAATTTAACCTTACATTTTACACCAAGATAACATCAGCATAACCTACAACAAACATCCGTTTTATATTCAGATGCTTTAACCTTTTTTATCAAAAATTATAAATCGAATATTCAAACCAAGCTCACACAACCTCAAACATAATTATTATACAATCCTCTTTTTATTAGTCATTTAATACATAATCATGAACTCTATAATTAAGATCTTTTATATTACAATCAGTTTATTAATTCTAAGTTGTACTGACACCCCAAACCCAGAACCAGAATCAGAGCCGCAGCCTGAAGTATTTCCAGGGGCTTTAAAAATAAACGAAGTGGTTGCTAAAAACTCTGGGGTTGCTGTAGATGAGAACGGCCAAACTTCTGATTGGATTGAGTTGGTGAATAGCTCACAGATCCCTATTAATTTGGATCAATACTTTATTTCAGATGATGATGAAAACTATCACCGCCTTCCCAACTTAGAATTAGCCCCTAAACAAGTTTTTTTATTATGGGCGGACGATTCAGAAATTTATGGACATTTACCATTTAAAATCAGTTCAGCAGGTGAAAATCTCTCAGTTTTTAATAGCGATAAACAATTAATTGATTTTATTATTGTGCCGGCACTGTTAGAAAATCAAAGTTTTTCACGTTTCCCATCTGCTACGGGTGAATTTGAAAGTTGCCGATACACCAGCCCCAATAAAATCAATACGGATAGTTGCACACCGATTGTTCAAGAACATATAAAAGACGATGTGGTGTTTGCATCTTTCAACCAAGCTGACTGGCCTGTTATTGCACCGCTTGGTTTAGCCATTAATGAATTAGCTTTGTTTCCTGCGGATTTTATTGAACTTAAAAACTTTTCTAATACGAATATTTTTCTTGGTGATTACCAATTAGAACTGAGTGTTGAATCAGCTGATTTGGTGCTTGATTATATTCAACCAAAAGCCATTATTGAGTTAAATGAAGTTTGGTTAAAAACAGGTGAATTAATTGCAATTAATATCAGCCCCCTTCTTGTAAATGCCATCGCCTTAAATGAATTTCGTGAAGGCGAAGTAAAATTAGTCAAAAGGAATATTGATCCTGATTCTGCCCCTGATATACAAGATGAGACAATTGACAGTGTTATGTTTATGTCTTGGCCAGATAATACGTTTTTAACTCGCCAGTTAAATGCAGAAGAAGCATTTATGTTTTGCACCAATTCAAGCAAAAACTTAAGTAACCAATGCGATATTTTAGAATCAAGAGAATTAGGTAATCGTACTCATGGTTTGTATACACCAAATGACTTTTCTCAATTAGCCTTGGGCGGCTCTAAACAAGATATATCGTCGGTGAAGTTTGTGATTGATATCAAACGAAATAATACCCGACATTTTTTATCAGCTGATGTTTGGCCTTTACATTATAGTTTTGTTCGAGAAGTCATTGAAACTAAAGTGCATTTAAATCGTTGTGATATAAACGAAGTGTATGACTTTAATTTTGCATGGTATGAGTTTTCACAAGATAATTACTCAGACCCTATCAATCGACGTTATCATTTAGGTACGTTATCTCATCATGGTAATGCGCAGATTAAAGCCGTTGAGTTTACTTTTGGTGATGAAATTACAGCGGCACAAATGAAAAGTACATTTTATCATTTAACAGGTATTTTTTATGACGCTTATGATTGGGTTCTACGAGTACAAGATGACTCTCAAATAATAACGGCTCGTTTAATTGAAAACCAACTGCCTATTATTAGCCCAAATGCACCATTTAAAAATATTAAAATGCAAACATTAAGTTTCGGAATAAGTTTTGGTTACCTTAAATATATCGACACTAATTCACTACACTTACATCAGCTAAATCAACAAGACATTCTGATTACCAACGACGTACCCAATAATATTGATTTTGTAGGTGGCCTGATTACTCAAAGTTTTCAAACACCCCTTGCTCACGTTAACTTATTAAGCCAGGCACGTGGCACTCCTAACCTAGCATTACCAAACGCAGCAAACTTAGAACAGTTCAGTTCATTATTAGGCCAACTGGTACGATTTGAAGTAAACATCAACGGTTATGATATTCGTGTGGCCACCTTACAGCAGGCTCAAGATTTTTGGGACAGCCAAAATATTGATAAACCGATTTTGATTCCACGCTTAGATTTAAATATCACAACGTTAGTTGATTTAACCCAAGCGAGTTTTGATGACTTGCCGAGTATTGGAGCAAAAGCGGCGCAATTAGCGCAGCTGTATCAAGTTAATCCAAATGAGTCGGCTTGTCCTGAAATTACCAACTTCAACTTACCGTATAATGCATTTGCAATTCCGATGTCTTTTTATTATGACCATTTTATAAACAGCGGCGCCGCCTTGTTGTATTCTCAACTACTACTTGATGAAGAATTTGAAACAGATTTAAGCTATAAAAAACAGCGTTTATTAGATTTACAACAACTCATTTTTGATTTTCCAATTGATGAGAGTTTATTAGCTAATGTGAATCAATGGGTTCAATCTCGTTATGGCAAAAACCGAGTTAGGTTTCGCTCAAGCAGTAATACAGAAGACTTAAGTGAGTTTAATGGTGCGGGATTATACGACTCAATAAGCGCAGAACTAGACAGCAACAAACGCCCAATAGAACTTGCGATTAAAACCGTATGGAGCAGTTAAAGGAATTTACGTGCAGTACAAGAACGTGAATTTGCAAATGTGGATCAGTCTCAAATTGCAATGGCAGTATTAGTACACGAAGCGTTTACCAATGAGTCTGCAAATGGCGTAGCAGTGGCTCGAAATATTTTAGACCCTACACGTGCTGATCAATTTTATATTAATTCACAAATTGGTGAAGCCAGTGTGACCAATCCCGCTCCATCTGTAATTACCGAACAATTGGTTTATCAGTGGCCACCGCGCTCACCAAATTTCAGATATCAATCGAACAGCAGCTTAACCGATGAAAAAGTATTATCTGAACAACAAGTTCGCACATTAGCTTGTTCCTTGGATGCAATTCAAACGCATTTTTCGAATATTTTAAATGCAGATAATTCAAAACGTTGGTTTACGATGGAAGTGGAATTTAAATACTTACAATCAACTGATGAATTATTAATCAAACAAGCTAGGCCGTATCAGTTTAACCAGTTAAATATTAAGAATGATTGTCGTGAGTTTTAATTCTTTTAACAACGAACATTTATTGGTTTTTAAGTACAAAAGCACATTCTTTTTTATTAAGCCATTAGCACGTATTTGGAAATGATGTTTTTACAAATAGCAGGCTAATAACTTTGTTTTTTGACCTTATTAATTGAATTAACTCATTTAATTAATAAGGTTTCAGTTATGTCACAACGATCCCGACATCAAGCCCAACTATCTCGTCATGTATCAAAACGCACGGGGTTACCCCCTGAGATCCGACAACACTTAATTCCATTAAGCAGAGAATTATGGTCAAAACATAAAGGTTACTCTGGTAAGGCTTCGTTTTTTATTGAATATCATCAGAATATTATTAATAATTTAAGCACCATCCAATCTCAATTAACTCGTTCGTTAGATCACTCTAATCAATCAGGGATTCAGAGGTTAATTCATCAAACTAAACAATTACTTAAAAGTTTGGATCACCACCATAAAATTGAAGATCAAATGTACTTCCCATATTTTAAACAAAATAATAGGAACTTGATTAACGCAGTGGAGCTTTTAGAGAAAGACCATAAAAGTGTTGAACAAAAAATTCACCAGTTACACAAGTTATTGACTAAACTCGAACTGTATTTAATTAAAGCAAATAAAACATACCCGTTTGCTTTAATGGTGCAATTTTTTGAAGCGGTTCAAGAGTTTGAGAAGATGATTAGACGCCACTTATTTGATGAGGAAGAGATCATTATTCCAATTTTCATTTTAGACAAATCCTTTTAAAAATAGTTAGACTCCACCAACTTGATGAGGAATAAATCACTATTTCTAGTGCGGTTTTCATTTTAGATAAATCCTTTTAGAACATAGGGCTTTTATATCTAAGAAGTATAAAAGCCCTACTTTAATTATCTACCTATTAGCTGACCGCTTTCACTTTTCTGGCTACAAAAATTGAAATCAATCCTACTGTAATACTTAAAGCACCCACCCAAGGATAATTCAGAATTTCACCACTTGGCGCTTTAACTAATATCAAACCACCTACCAATGCAGCTAAACCGCTGCCTAAATTTTGCATGGATGCATTAAATGCCATCACTCGACCTCTGAACTGTGGCTCACAACTCGCTGTTACCAGCGCGGATGTTGGAATAAATCGGCCACTGACAAAAGCAAAAAATAACGCAGCAATACACAGGTGACCATACAGAGGAATTTTTAACGTTAAAGACATCAACAAAATCGGTAAAAAACTAAGCAATACTAAAACTGCAAATACATTGGCGTGTCTATATTTATCGGTTACTTTTGCAATGATTGGTCTGGATAATAAGGTGACAGCACCACCAACTAGATATAAATAAGCCAGTTCTTTTTCAAGCATTCCTCCATTTGCAACTAGAGTAGGCGCGATATACGGAATCACTAAAAAACCACCAAACATCACTAACATTGTGGTAAAAAAACCCCACCAATGATTGGCCACTTTTAACAGCCCGATATAACTTTGTAACATGGTTTGTTTGGGTTGATTTAAATGTCCTTTAATTGAGGGTAAACAAAACCAGCATAGAATAAATACCAATACACAAATGAATGTAATCACCATAAAAGGGGTTTGCCAATTATAATGTGCCGATATCCATAACCCTAATGGCACCCCCATTATTGCTGCTAATGAAAATGCCAACATCACAATGCCCATTGCATATCCACGTCTTTTGGGTTCGATTACATCCCCAATGGTTGCCAACACTAATGAGCTGACCACACCACCGAATATTCCGGTAACAACCCTTGCTGCTAATAACATTTCATAACTATTTGAAAAAGCACAACCTAATGTGCCAATAGTGAGCCCGGCATAACAAAATAACAACGCGGTTTTACGATCAAAACGATCCGCCAAACCTGAAGCTAATAACGCACTGACACTAGCGGATAATGAATAGGCCGAAACCAATATTCCAAATTGTGCGGTTGAAATATTAAACACATCTAACAATTGTGCCGATAACGGCATAATAATCATAAAATCAACAATAACAGTAAATTGCAACGCCATTAACGCGTACAACATGATTTTTTCACGTTTGGGGGAAAGTTGGACAGACATAGGTGACTCTAATATAGGGAAGGTTGTTGTTTTAAAACTGCAATTTTAGATTGTGCTACTTAGTTTTAATTGTAACTAGTGCTAGAAGGCCTAAAACCCTGCAATCTATCATTTATACAACACAGCATTAACACTCACGAATATTATTTAATGTGATACAAAAACTACTTAAAATTGATCAATCTTGATACAACCTTCATTAATATACACATTACGTTAAACAACTTGCAAAATATGGGGGACGTCGATCAGTTTTTGAACTTTATTTACAGTAGAATTCTTTGCAACTGAAGAAAATTAAAGGCTATGTTTTAAATTGTTGTTGCAGCTAAAAATTGCCTAAGTATCTTTTGCTGTTTGGGCATCACTATTACAGGGTATGTATCGGTTTATAAGTAATATCATGGTTAAAACCGAATATTGTTTGAATTCAATTGGTTACAACTACTGCAACACAAATTTAAAACATAGCCAAATTAAAAATTTTTTTAACCTAACATTGATCAATTCTAAGGTGAAACATGATTAATACCATACAGAATGTGTTTATTTTAACTTCCCTGCTAATTTTAAGTAGTTGTGATTCGATAAAAGCACCGGCTGAAACTATAAATTCTGCTGAAATCACATCCAATAATATTGCCCCTGTATCAAAATTCACCACTTCTGAGTCAACGGGGTTTGCACCATTTTCTCCTACGATTAGTGCGTTAAGTTCAACAGATATCGATGGAACTATTACTGCTTATAAGTGGATAATCAATGATGATGTTAAAACAAACACCCTAGCTACTTTCACCCCCACTTTTACTGAAGCTGGGTTATATACCATTAAATTAGAAGTAACCGATAACGATGGCGCTACACATTTAAGTGAAAAAACACTTACGGTTGTTGCCAACACTAAACCTTCTGCTTTTTTTAGCACTTTACCTTCTTCAATTGGAATGGCGCCATTTTCTGTTAACTTCGATGCATCTGAATCAACAGATGATCAAAACATAACAACCTATAACTGGTTAATTGAAGGGCAAAATCACTCATCAATAACATCAACGTTTAATCATATTTTTGCTGGCGAGCCAGGCACTTACCCTGTTATTTTAACTGTATTTGATGCACAAGGTTTAAGTTCATCACACACATCCAATATTTTACTTAGCGCACAACCTCCGCTTATAGCGCCTGATATTTCTACTGATAGTCAAAGCGGAGACATCCCTTTAACGGTGTCATTTATTAGCTCAAACCCAAGCAATGGCATTGCACCTTATACCTTTAGCTGGTCAATTGAGAATCAAGACTATTCAAGCCAAAATATCAGCCATACATTCGAGAATGCGGGCCTGTATAATGTGATATTTACGTTTACTGATGCCAATGGTGCTGTAGGACAAAACACTGTTTCAATTCAGGCTAATACACCCGTTATAAATTTACCCATTATTGCAATAGGCAGTTCAGATGTCACTTCAGGTGAAGCACCGTTAATGGTGCGATTTGATGGATCAGCATCTGATGGTCAATATCCGATTACGAGTTATGTATGGACAATTGAAGGTCAAAATTATTCGGGTGAAGTTTACAATCACCTATTTGAAAGCGTCGGACAAAAACAGGTTAAATTAACAGTAACCGATAGTTCAAACCGCACTTCAACAGATAATTTAGTAATTGATGTTTTAGCAGGATCTATTTCAAATCGCGCACCTACTGCTGATGCGGGGTTGGATAGGTTGATTGATGAAAATTCAACGATTTATTTTGATGGCTCCGGCTCAAATGACTTAGACAATGATTCACTTGAATACACTTGGAGTGTTGAAGGTTACGTAACCAATGAACCTATTACAGGGGTTAATCCAAGTTTTAGTTTTGGATCTGAAAACACACACATTGTGACATTAACGGTGACAGATGGTGAGTTTTCAGCGACAGACAACATGATTGTAACCGTACAAAAAACATCAACTGACGACCCTGCGCCATTAAATCGAATTCGTTATAACGGCCAAGACTTATATTTAAGCGGGTTTAATATTGCTTGGTTTGATTTTGCACAAGATTTTAACGTCAAAGATGGTAATTCAAGTAAAGGCATTCAAGAAACGAAATTAAATACAGCCATAGCTGATCTAAAAGCTAGTGGGGGTAATACACTGCGCTGGTGGATTCATATTGATGGATCAACCAGCCCCGCTTGGGGAGTAAACGGTTTAGTATCTGGCCCTGGTCAATACCTTATTGCAGATTTAAAACGCGCTTTAGACATAGCAAAAGATCAATCGGTGTATATCATCCCCTCTTTATGGTCGTTTGATATGTTAAAAACAAACAATTATCGAATGGTGCCGGCTAACGATAATTACAGAATATTAACTGAAGAATTAGCACTACAAGCGTATATCGATAACGCATTAATCCCGATGGTGGATCAATTAAATGCTCTCGAAGCACTGATTGCTTGGGAATTATTTAATGAACCTGAAAACATGACAGAATCATGGTGCGTTACAGACTCCGC
>JALJPK010000133.1 GCA_022968985.1 Pseudomonadales bacterium
TGACTCAACAACTAATCCGACGATGTCATCGTAATAAGGTTTTAATGTGTTAATCATTAATTCAAGATTATTTTTGATTCTCTTTTTAATAATAACTTTGTCATTTTCGTCAATCAGATTAATAACACAATTATTTGAATGTAAATCGATTCCACCATATAGTTGCATGTAAATCGATTCCACCATATAGTTGCATGTTAAGCCCCTTTGTTTTTTCGTTAATTTAAAGTATTAGACACACTTATTATAACGAAACTGCTTAGGGGTTTTTCTATATGATTATCAAATCTTGACTTCATACTTCACAAAATGACTATTATGAATTTCAAATGAATGACGGGGTCGCGTCTAGCATCATGACAATACACCCATAAAAAATCAGTTAAATCTTACCAAAAAACAACTGCTTTCCAATTGCTTTATCCGTTACACAACCTTATTAACTGGCTCCATTTGAGCTATCACATAATCCACTGAACGGCGTAACATGACAGGCGCTATATAATGTCGATGCACTAAATCGATGACTGTCATATAAAATCTTCCAAATAAGTTTTTGCAATGCACCCGATTATCAAGACTGAACATTATGTGACTGTCATTTATCACTTCGACCCTTATACAAGATCTGAATTTTAAATGTTTGTCATTAGCACCTAGAATAACCTGGGTGATTGTTCCTGCCTCATTAGATCTTTGATTTAATACTGGGTATTTATTAGCGTATAAATTAGTTGTATCTTCAGACAATAAAGATGAAACCGGACATCCAAGCGGGGAGGTTCTTAAACCAAAGGGTTTCACTATTACATTACGCAGCATCATTAATTTAGAGACACCTTTAGGTGAATTGTTTAGAAAACCTTTTAACATTATTTCTAATAGTTGACCTGGA
This sequence comes from Pseudomonadales bacterium, assembly GCA_022968985.1. GTDB lineage: Bacteria > Pseudomonadota > Gammaproteobacteria > Pseudomonadales > Natronospirillaceae > Marinicellulosiphila. The sequence goes on from JALJPK010000133.1 coordinate 896, forward strand.
TTAGCTCCTTCAAAATGATTGGCGTTAACTGTTATTGAAAATGTGTCTTCGTGGTTTACAAATTCATTACTTAGATGTTCAAGCAATAACGAGTTGGCAGGCAGCGTTTTAAACGCTTTAACCATCTTGGTTGCGTTAGTTTGAGAGACATAACCACTGGATTTATACCAGCCACCCCAAATACCTCGAAACACACCCACAGTACCTCTAAAAGTGTCACACACTTTCCGGTGAAAGGTACCTGCGGCTGCATCTAATGCAAGTGTGGTTGTTTTCACCATCTGCTCTTGATAAGCACTCGATTGCATGTGCTCAGCTATTTCAGCAGGTAAAACTTCAGTAAGCGAAGGTATGTCTTCTTTGTTTGCAATAATTTTAGCTTTCATCTCTTCTGATAAATTTCCACCGAGTTCATCTGTATGACAAGACAACGCAAAAAATACAGGGTGTCGTGTATTTTTAGACAACGGCCAAAACTGATGCCATGTATCCCCACCAAAACGAACAGTAAATAAACAATCGGGTGGGATATTAATAAAATGTAACTTGTCGATAAATTTAAGTGGGTTGAGTTTAATATCTTCAGCTGTGGCGGTAGAAAAGCGTAATTGAGCACCACCACTGCCAGATACGGCGGTAAAAATTCGGTGACCCGCATGTTTATGAAAAGGATGCCCTGTAGGACCCACAATAAATGAATACAACGAGGTTGTATCACCTAATAAATAATTGGTACCCGCAAGTTTTGCTGAAGGCTCTTCAAGCTCGTCTACAAAATCGATGTGACACTTTTGCCTTAAAGCAATGCTCTCATATAAGTGATTACCTGCACCGTGGCCCAGCTGTGCAATTAAAGACACTTCAATGGGTAACATTTTGGAATCACTTGTTATGTGTACCGAAGGAAAAGTATCAATAACCCGGGTTAAATGTTCTTGTTGTATAGCCTTATTATTTTTCATTTCATTATTCTACTTTGTTCGTTTATGCAGCAATAATACATCTAGTGCGAGTGCCAGACTAGGGTTTCGAGAAAACTGCTGGAACTCAGGGCAATAATCAATACTAATTCTTTAATGAAATATGAATTTTTAACATTCGGAAAAATGAGTAATGCTAAACCAGTATTAGACAGTAGTATTAAATTGCTTTATTCGAAAATTAATTCTAATCCTTTATCATCAGGTTATTCGCCGGGTATTGAAAAAACAATAAAGTTAAAAGAATTGAATAAAGAGTGGTTAGAAATTTTTCAGTTATTGCTGATTGGTGATGTAATAGTTGTTCAGATTCCTAAAAATTTAACAAATGGACCATTTGGTGATGAGTTAGAGTATAGGATTGAGGTTTTGGAAATAACTAATGATTGAATATATTGAGTGTATTGAGTGTAAAAAAAGGAAAAAATCTTGAAAAGGCCACTACAAAAAAATCTAAACCCCTTATATTCACTGGCTTAAAAAATTTGTTAGTCGATTAAGGTTAGTACTTCGGTACTGGCCTTTTTTTATACCTCTATCCTGTGCTGAAATAACACTTTACGATGATGTAACCCGGCTCAATACAAGCCTAATACTGCTAAAATTGAGCCAAATTAATCAATAATTTATAATCATCTAGATTTGATTTTTTCAACACCTAACGTTTCCAATGGACTATTAAGTCTAATTAGATGTGAATTTAATGGATTTAAGATTCTATGTTAATTTATTTTTTATGTTTTTCTAAAATTTATCTACCAGACCTCTAACGTTAATTTATGTTAAAAGGATTCAACATAAAATCATAAATAAGCAATTTTATCGTCAGTTAAATATCACTTTAACATATTAGGTTTACAATATATAAAATCTTTTTTATAAAAATTTACACAATATAAAATCCTGGTTACATAATGATATTATTAATTTCTACCCAACAATTTTCAAGCTTAATATCCCCATAACATATTATTTATTATACCTCTGCTGACTACAGTAAATTTAAATCTCTACTATAGTTAATCAACTTATTCACAGCTCTGAATATAACAACTCAATAACAGCAAACAATACTTAATAGGTAACTGCATGAAAAAATTTACACTATTCACCTTGATAATTTTACTTTTCACTGTGAATTTTAGTTACGCAAAACAACTTTCAGTGGGTTCAATTTCAAGTGATCCTGCCAAAGAAAACCGCCGTTTTAAACCCTTTATTGATTACCTTTCACAGAATCTTAAAGAAAGTGGGATCGACAGCGTAGAGTTAGTGATTGCCAGCTCATTAGATGAAATGATTCAACTGATGCGCCACGGTGATGTGGATATATTTTTAGACAGCCCGTTCCCTAGCTTAACCATGATGGACGCAGGTGTTAGTAAAATTGTTTTAAGTCGCTGGAATAAAGGCGTGGAAAAATACCACAGTGTTATTTTTGTTCGTCGAGACAGCGACATTCGTAGTATCTTTGATTTAAAAAATAAAATAATCGCCTTTGAAGAACCGTTCTCTACATCGTCTTATTACATTCCTAAAGCTTCGATATTACAAGAATCGTTATTAATGAAAGAACTCAGTAGTCGTCATCAAGCCATACCCGAAGATGAAATTGGCTATGTATTTTCCGATGACGATGTCAATACAGTAACATGGGTACGAAAAAAACTAGTTGATGCAGGGGCCATAAATGACATTACTTTTAACTCATTAAAAGATAAATTTAAAGACAGTTTACGCATTATATTTAATTCAATAGAAGTTCCACGCCAAGTTGTTAATTTTAGAATTGGTATGGACAGTAAACTTGAAGAGGCATTAATTGAAGTATTAATATCCATGAGTGAAAACGAATACGGTAAAGAGCAGTTAAAAGCATTTGAGAACACAAAAAGATTTGATCGATTTACAAAATCAATTGAAGAAACAATGTTACCTTTAAGAAATCTAGCTAAATATATAAAGTAGGAATTAAATTTGTTTTATTCACTTAAATTTAAATTAATTTTATTTACTGTTTTAGTTGGTCTGGTTTTTACAGGCTCCATTGTTGTGGCTGCTATTCAGATTCAAAAAAAGACACTAAATCAAGAATTTAAGCTTAAAACAAATAATCTTATTCAGCTACTCAGTAAAAATCTAATTAATCCAATATACAATTTAAAAGTAAATGAAATAACTGAATTAATTAATGACTATAAACTAGATGAAGATATTATTAATATCTTTGTTTTGGATAATCTAGGTTTAATTATTAGTGATGGCACGGAAGATAATGTATTACAAGACGAAAAACTTAATATTTTTGATGAACATAAATCAACAATTATCGGCAATCAAATATATTCGTTTGAACCAAAAAAACACCAACTTATTGTTATAAAAGCAGTGACCACTTCTACTGGTGTCCATTTGGGGCATATTGTAATGGATGTGTCCTTGCAACGAGAAGAGAATGTTATTCTTGAAACACTGACCTCCCTTATTTATCTGTCTTTAATTTTATTTGTATGTGGATTATTCATTACTTATTTTGTGGCGCTAAGTTTTATCAAACCCATTTTATTAATTCAAAAAGCCACCAATAGTATTAGTGAAGGTGATTTTGATATTGATTTAAGTTTCAATCGAAAAGATGAGCTGGGAAAACTTGCACGTTCAATTTGTATTATGAGTGAGAAATTAAACAGTACAACCGTTAGTAAAGATTTTGTAAATAATATTATTAATACAATGGGCGACTGTTTATTTATTATTAATGAACTGGGTATTATTAAATCCACCAACAAACATGCGTTAACATTATTTCATTGTGAAGATACATTTCTGGTTGGTAAACATTTAAATTCTATATTTTTAGACAATGTTATTAACGACAATTCTCCTATTATTATGTCAGGAAAAGAATGTTTATTAACAACCAACGATGAAAAAATTGAAATGTCATTATCTATTAATGAATTAGTTAATGTAAACAATTCACAAACCAATACTAATGACCAGTTATTTGTGTGTATTGCCCAAGACATTCGTCACCAAAAAGACATTCAAAATAAATTAATCCACTCAATGGCTGAAATAGAAGATTCATTAAAAGTAAAAAATCAATTTTTGGCCAGTGTGAGCCATGAAATTAGGACACCAATGAATGGTGTTATTGGTATGTTACGATTATTACGTACAAGTAATTTGGATCATCAGCAATTACATTATGCCAAATTAGCCACTTCAAATGCTGAGTCTTTATTAAATTTAATTAACGACATTTTAGATTTCTCTAAAATTGAAGCGGGGAAATTTCAACTTGATAATACTAGTTTTAACTTACAAGAGTTACTCGCCGACACTTGTGAGTCATTAGCGCAGTCGGCACAGTTAAAGCATATTGAACTTATTTTAGATGTGTCTGAATCCAAGCATAGCATTGTATATGGTGACCCAAATAGATTAAGGCAAATTTTAACCAATATATTAGGTAACGCCATAAAATTTACTCTACAAGGAGAGGTATTGGTAAAGGTACACTCTCAGTTAATTGACACATTTGAAACTTCAAACCTACAACTTGTTATTGACGTGATAGATTCAGGTATAGGCATTAAAAAAGAAAAAATTGAGACTTTATTTGATTCCTTTACTCAAGCTGACAGTGGTACCACAAGAAAATTTGGTGGCACTGGCCTTGGGTTAACCATTGCCAAACAACTCAGTTTATTAATGGGTGGTAACATTCAAATTGTGAGTGAGTTAAATAAAGGCAGTGTGTTTTCAATTCAATTGTATCTTACGTTTGATCCTGACAAACTCAGCGTTAGTAATACAATTGATATCAGCAATAAAAAAATTCTTGTAGTGGCTAACAATAAAAATGTGTGTCTATCATTAAAAAAACAATTAGACCAATGGGGCGCCGAAACAAACATCACCGACAATATGGATAATGCTCTATTAAAATTAAGTGTGGATACATTTGATTTTTTGTATGTGGATATTGAAAATATAAATGATGATAGTTTAAATTTGGCCCAATTTGTGAAAAAAGAACCGGCTTTTGGTGACATTAAAATAATTGCAATGACATTAATGGATCAAACCATTAGCACTCATGAATTTAATATTCATCTTTTTGATTACCAAATTAATAAACCCATCACTCAAATGTCACTTATAGAATCTCTCACACTTTTTGAGCAACATAAAAAAGACATGGTTACTTTAAACAAAAAAGAACCGATACAGGATATTAACAATAAAAAATTAACACTGACTCAAAACGAAGAAACAAAGGAATATAAAATATCCGTTTTGCTTGTTGAAGATAATTATGTGAACCAAGAGATAGCCACTGCATTATTAGACTCGTTAAATATACATGTCACTACAGTTGAAAATGGCGAACAAGCTTTATCGATATTAATTAAAAACACCAATTTATTACAGTTTGATTTTATTTTAATGGATTGCCAAATGCCAGTAATGGACGGTTATACAGCAACACAAGCTATTAGAGCTGGTAAAGCAGGGAATAAATATAAAAACATTGTGATTATTGCAATGACCGCGAATGCAATGGCTGGGGATAAGGAAAAATGCATCGACGCAGGTATGAATGACTACATCTCTAAACCTGTTGATCCTGAAATTTTACAAAATGTGTTATCAAATTGGGTCAGTTTGTCTGGTGTCACTGGCACACTTCAGTAGTATTTGTTGATATGCACTACATTAAATATCAATTTAAAATGTTATGACTGAGCTTTTTTACACTATCTACCTACAATTTACACCATCAAACTGCACCTTCAATTTGTAATCACATTGTTATTTATATTATTTATTATCCAAGGTTCTATCATTTTAAATAGAACCTGGCTGTCAAGTTTGGCATCTTGACAAAACAACCATAGATTCTTTTAAAACCCAGCCCCTCCAAAAAACTGATACCTCCGCTTAATGCAGTCAAATATTAACTTCAAGGAACCTGACGGGCGAAAACACAACAACTATGATACCTACAAAAAAGGCCAATTCAAAAAACAGGCCTTTTCTAAGTATCCAACAACCTAATTCTTATAACCAAAAATAATCACTAGATCAAACAACAGATCAATCAGCAGCACTGGCTTCTATTTCAAACATTTTTTTGTTATTACTTAACGAGTGATACCTAATAATGTCATTGATGCAGTTCTACCACACACAGTAATATTTGTGGTCAAACACACATTTAAAAGCTGCAATGTGGTGCAACTTGTTTCATTCTTGTGAATTGGGGTCAGATCAATTTCAAACCTATCTAAATAGTATTAAGCTCTCGCTCAATTGAATTCGATGCGACCCTTTAAATTATGTTCTCGATCCGAAGCGCTAACTTAGGCGACAGCCCTTACCTGTATGATATATGTGCCAGAACGGCCTTAGACGGTGAAGACGCACGACCTTCCATGCGCGACCCTAATAAAGTGGGTCATTATTTCGCGGTGCCATATCTACATTTTGATTTAAGCAGCTGTTTTGTATTAAGTGAAAATGGTTTACCCAAAGGTTATATTTTGGGCACCACTCACACCCAAAACTATACGCAGTGGTTAAACGACAAATGGCTAAAACAGATAATACCGTTGTATCCAAAACAAACTGAACACGTGAGCCAGTTTGATGCTTTTTTAAGCTCAGTGATTCATTCTAAAACCCAAATTGATGAAAGGCTAAAAGGGTATGATGCGCATTTTCATATCGACTTATTAGAGCCGTATCAAAATGCTGGATGGGGTAAAAAATTGGTTCAAATATTTTTAGAGCATTGCCAAACGCGCGGCGCTAAAAAATTATTTTTGATGGTTTCAAAAACTAATTTGAGAGCTCTTAACTTTTATAAAAAGGTGGGATTTGATGTGATTTTTAAAGATGAAGCAGTAGTTGCAATTGGCCTTGATATAGATAAATCCATGTCTACCTAATCAGTATTAAAATGCATAATAGGGTCTGCATAAATTGCTTCGGAATATTCGATAAACTTAATGATTGAATACATAGTTTGATTATCTGGCGCGTATTGTTTGTTTGAATTGTATGTAACAATAATCACTGCTCGTTGATTTTGATCGTAACCTACTGCTTCACATAAGTCTGCTTCTGCATGTAACTCTAAGTTTTGACGACCATTCGATATAGTTCCAAAACACCCACCATCGCCTTCAAAAAACCACCAGCCCATTGCACCTGTTAATTCAACCTCGTCATCTGTTGATATGGGTAAAACTGGAAACAGGTCATACTCACTTATAAATTTTGGATTCACTTCATACATCTCGCTATCATCACTAGAACAAGCTATGAGGGTTAAAACAAAAAATAGTAATGTTAACGTTTTCATGAAAATATCCAAAATTTTATAAATATCGATTAAAATAGTGATGAGGGTCAAATCTAGAATCTCGGCAAGACACCCATAACCAACGCTTTTGATTTTATATTAATAACCCTGAATTCTAACAGTTAAATCTGAGTAAAAAACCTGAGGGTCGAAACACAACAATCAAGACACTTACATGGATGTCAATTATTAGGAAAATACAGAAGCAATTGCCGAACAAAACACTGAACCCTTGAAATAGCAGTCGCATTTCGATGTTGGAATTAAACTTAAATAGCGAATGAATATGCCAGGTGGGTTCCCCACCGCCAGCATGTTGGTAAAGCGTTGCTCTCTAGTTTAATTTTTAAAAAGAGACAAAAATTAAACGTTCATGACTGACATCGTTTCGATTAGTTAAACTTAAAGAGCAGGGCATGGATGCCCGATAAGCGACACAATACTCAAGGAAGGTTCCCTTGCGCAGAGTATTGCCAAAGCTTTTCTTTCTAGTTTAATTTTTAAAGAGACAAAAATTAAAGGCTATATTCTATTTCTGCGGAAGACAAGTAATCCTTGAAATAGAAGTCGCATTTCGACGTTGAAATTAAATAGCAGGGCATGGATGCCCATCTTGCGACTTTTGAATCAAGGGAAACTTGTTTTCCGCCAGATTCAAAACCAAGCATTTAATTTCAAAAGGGACGTTGAAATTAAACTTAAAGAGCAACTTAAAGAGCAGGGCATGGATGCCCGATAAGCGACTGACTATCCAAGTAGGGTTCCCCTACGCCAGGATAGTCACAAAGCTTTTAATTCTTTCATGGACGAAAGAATTAAACATAAAGAGCAACTTAAAGAGCTTCCCCAAGTAGTTCTTTACCTTGTTTATGCAAATCCACCAAACGTTTACGCGCTTGGTCTGGATCAGTTAATTCAGGTGAAAAGACAATATCAATCGTCGACTCACCATCTTTTGATAGCACATTTAAACGTATAAACGAGGCTTCTATATCTATCAGTTCTGCCGATTCAGCATTAGCAATACCACCAAACGCCTTTGCATAAATAACATTGGACTCAGCATGATCTTTATTCATATGGCCGATAATACGTTGCTTCATTTCAGGACTTAATAACATAGGTTCTCTCTTATTTGTCGATTTAGAAAATTCTTATTGTAGACTGAGAAAGACAATTGGCAATGTTTATTATTAGTAGAGCCCGAGGGTCGCGCCTATAACACCAAAAAGACAGTCAGAAAAAAGCCAAATCTCCTAATGCCCGCTTATTTAATTGTATTTTGATTAAGGTTGTCACTTGTCTATTTTTTATGCCTCTGCCCTGCTCTGAAATAACGCTTTGAGTTTGTATTGGATTTATTTCAAACCAAAGCATAGATACCAAAATTCACAAAAAAATAATAGAAATTCAATCAATTTAAACTAGAGTTAAATATCCTGTAAAATTTATAGTGTTTTGGGTTATTAAATCCTAAGGTTAGGAAAATGATTAACATAACGGACCTGCATCATGATTATTTATTGATAACTAAAATGAAAATGCCTTTAACAAAGAAGGTACGGCTATTATCTGAGTTATTAACACAATATGAAAATTGCTGGAGGGTGATTGGCATAACGCAAAAAGCACTGCAGATTTTTGTTGATAATGATTTTAATAAAATTAAAAATATGGGGGTAAATCGATCTCATTTAGTTGATCGCATCAACACTTACAGCTTTATGTTTGAAAATGTATTTCGCGATGCAGACAGTTGGTGGCATTATTATATTCAGTATGACGAAACAATATTATCGACATCATCTGAAAACCGCTCAGATTCGACTTCAGAAAAAATCTTCTTTGAAAATACAGATAGTCTTTTTAAAAACTCTGAATTCACCTGGTCATATAATAATAAAGAAAAGCTATTTATTAAAAAATTAGCAGAAACAAAAGGGCTGAAAAAAACAAACGATCAACCCTAAAGGCTACTCTTTAACAGAATATAATAAACTCTGGCATAGAATAAAGATTTAACCTAAAACCATATATTGTTAAGTAGCTGGATTTAATTCACAAAATCATTGATGATTTTTTGTGTTTGACCTGTTCGTCGCATGTTGTAGATTATTATGTCGAACTGTTTTTTGAAATCGTCTTTGTAATAAAAGTAGTTATTATCTGTGTTGGTGAAACCTAAAAACCCTTGCTCTATGCTGATGGTTGCACCTTCTAAAAGTCTGCTCTGTTTACCGCCTTCATCGTATTCGCCTTTAGTTTTCATTTGTTTGAGTTGCCATAAAATAGATATACGATCATTGATGTAACAATCAATACGTTTGGAGCCTAGTTTTAATAGATTTTCTTTGTTGCCTTTTGCCTCAGATACAACTATTTTCTTATCTTTTACGGCTTGCCAAAATTTGTCACCACCTAGATGGAACCCTGCATTTATACCAATGGTTAAACCATAATAATCTTCAGGCCATTTAGGGCGCAGAGAGTTATTCAAAATGTCAGAATAACAATATACGATGACCCGTTCATCCAATATAGGTAACGAATAAGGCCAGATATAAGGCCGCTTAAGAACATGGAAATAGGGTGGATACAGAGCAAAGGCGTCGCCATCTTCAATCAGTTTCAGCCCACGTTTCCATGGCACAGGTACTATATTAACTTGGTAACCTTGCATTTGTGCAAAGGTAATTTTGAGGATTTCATTATAAATCCCTTTTAACTCACCATCTTCTACATAGGAATAAGGTGGATAGTTCTCATCGGCATAAACCGTTACTTCGATATCTGCAGCCAAAACATCAAATGATAAAATAAGCACAAACGTTACAATCATTAACCTGTAAATTTTCATGATTTAAATACCTTTTAATATTAATTATCTTGAAGAGAGTCGTTTAACTTCTATAACTATTTTAGTCCAATTATACGCAAACCAACAATTTCAACGTGAATTTTAAAGGCTACAACCCTTCTATTTCATTGTGTAACAATTGCAGCGCTACGGCAGCACAACTTATTAAAACCAGCGAAACAGAAACTAACCATTAACATCAGTTCTTTGTTATATTTTTAGTTTGCTTGTAATTGTTTGTTACAAGAGCTTCTAACAAATAACTAAGGCAACTTATGGACAGTCACAACCATTAAAGTGCACCTATTTTAAGAACTATGAGCTTTAATCCACTGTTTTTTATATAATCCCCCCGACAACAGTGGGGGAATATGTAAACTCTAGGATGTTTATTGAGATATTTAAATTGGGCCTAACAAAGCCCTTATTCTGTGCTTTAACCAATATGACAGCAACTGTCATATGTACGACACTCCGTGTATTTACTGGGCTGTCATACAACTGTCGTCGTTTTTTATTTAATTCATTGCTTTAATAGCCGCCTAACCAAACATACTATTAATTACATATTTTCGAGGGTTCTATGAGTGATTCGCATTCTTTTGAAACATATAAGTTTCCATTTACAAGGGCAATTGAATTTAAGTTTGAAGAAAATAATTCAATTATTATTTACAAAATTTCTACATGGTCACCTAAAGAAGAGCTTTTTGTTGATGGTAAATTAATTAATAAAAAATATTCTTTTGGTTTGGTATCACATTTCAAATTTGAACTAAATAACACAGCTTATGAAGTTGAGTTTAAGTACATCAAGTATTTTGTCGGGGAAGTGCAGTGTAGCCTGATTCAAGATAATACCCATATCAAAACAATTAATAAGAAACGCCAAAAGGGCTCATGGAAATCACAGGCTGTATTGATTGGAACAGCCTTTTTTATAGGTGTTCTCATTGGCTTTTTACAAGATTTTTTGGGGTTATAATCGATGTTAGTTAATGCACAAAAAATTAAAGCTCATAGAATAAAATTAGATTGGACCCAACAACAATTAGCCGATGCCTGTGGAGTAAGCATGCGAACCATTCAACGGGTTGAGCGTTACGGTAAAGCTTCTAATGAAACCTCAATGGCACTGGCTGCCGTATTTGAAGTAGACAAACAAAGTATTATCGAAGAGCAAACCCCTATTAAAGTCATTGAAGTGAATCAATTTAAAGCATTACACATTATACCGCTGTGTTTTGCTGTAATATTTGGAATGGTTCTGGGCGCTATGGTTATGAATATGCTGAAAACCTAAAAACCTAGAATGGGGGGGCGCTTCTAATAGGAGGAAGGGGTGAAGAACAAGGTAGCGTCTAGAATATTGATTAGGCTATGTTCTGAAATTATGTTGCTTCACCTGCAACAGCTTGAATTCAAAGCAT
>JALJPK010000134.1 GCA_022968985.1 Pseudomonadales bacterium
TGCATTTGCAATTGATTTTAACCAAGACATAAACAATTGGGATGTTTCATCGGTTATCAGTATGGGGGAGTCCTATGAGCATATAAGTGGTGGTATGTTTGAAGGCGCCAGCAGTTTTGCTCAAGATTTAAATAGTTGGGATGTGTCTTCGGTGACAAATATGAAAGCGATGTTTGAAGGTGCAATCAATTTTAATCATGACATTAGTAGTTGGGATGTGTCTTCAGTGACAAATATAGTAAGAATTTTTGCCGATGCTAAACATTTTAATCAAGACATAAGTGATTGGGATGTATCGAATAAAACGAGTTTGTGGAGTATGTTTAATGGAGCGACAAATTTCAACCAAGATATAAGCAGTTGGGATGTATCTAAGGTGACTAGCATGCCTGAGATGTTTAAAGGTGCAACAAACTTTAATCAAAACTTAAATAGCTGGGATGTCTCTTTAGTTGAGTCCATGACAGGAATGTTTGCTTTTGCCAGCAGTTTTAATCAAACACTAAACAACTGGAATGTTTCATCTGTCATAAAAATGGGTGGCAGTTCGAGTTTTTATAATGGTATGTTTGAAGGTGCCTACAGTTTTGATCAAGACTTAAGTATGTGGAATATTTTAAAGGTTGAACAAATGGATAAAATATTTAAAGAGATAAAACTTTCAACTGAGAATTACGATGCGTTATTGCTGTCATGGAGTAACCAGATACCACAAGACAATGTCGTATTTGATGCTGGTTTTAGTCAATATACACAAGACTCGTTAGCACAAACAGCCCGCAGCACATTAATAGATACTTTTGGTTGGACGATTAGCGATGGTGGTTCAGTAGAGGTCCAATAAACACGAAATCTAGTTTTAAAAAACCTCTTTGAATTTTAATGCAAAGAGGTTTTTTTTTGACTGTTCTTTTTAGTTTTGATGTTTTTTCGTAGGTCGGCTTTTAAGTCGTCAAAACAAAAGGCGGTCGAATAGGTTAGTTTTTTTCTGATGGTCGTTGATTGACGCGGCTAAAAATATTTTGATTTGCTAATAATAAAGAGCATAAAAAATGGATGCTCTGTTGCTTTTTCTCGTTTTTATTAGCTATTTCATCGTTGCCTACATGGATGTAGGTTAGGGGTGTGAGCATGCTTAAAGGGAATTAGGTAAATATCATGCAGGAGAAAATTGCCGAGGACACGGAAGTTTTGCAGGTCCAGTGGCTTTGATCGGTGACCAAAACTAATCCAAAGTGGGTGAGAGCTTGCTCTCAATTTTCATATTCATGAAAATCAGTGTTTTTATGTTGTGGCTGTCTCGAATAGGTTCTCTTTCAGGTTGTTTTGATCTAATACAAATTAATCTGTATCGTTTGGTTTTAGTCTTATGTAATTGGAGATGGTGGACTTGACCCCTGGGATGTAGACCCCCGGGATATAATCACTGCATTAATGCATTTAAACATGTCGCAAAAAGGAGCTTGTCGGGTTTATTAACAAGCAATCGCAGATCAAGTGCTTGCCCATTTGCCTATTGTTTAACCTCAAATTAACAGTACTGTTTAAAAACATAACTAATAAATTAGGAACATCATATTTTTCAATTGTCTTTCATTCTCGCGTATTATAGTGCCCATAAAAATAAGGTTTTAACCAATTAACCTATCAGTACGCTCGTCTTTAATCACAATAAAGAAATCACTATGAATATCTGTTATCGCGCCATCATGTTCGGATTAAGTTGTGCTTTGTTACTGTCCAGTTGTTTTGATGATGAACCGACACCTTCAGATCAGCCAACTATACCTGTTGTGGTCAACTAAATTTAGACAATGAATCAGAGTTTTTTTAATTGTGGGTGTCTTTAATAGGTTTTCATTTGATGCCAAAAGTGGATGTCCCTTTTGGCTTCTATACAATGTGTCGATAAAATAATCAGGAGTAAATAAAATGTACAACAAAACCTACAGCAAAATGTTAGCGGTTTTACTTATGGCAGGGCTTTTGGTCGGTTGTTCTGACCCAGATCCTGTTCCTGTAACTAACCAAACACCTATCTCTAAAATTACGCAATCAGGTAGTCTATTACAAATTGCATCCACAGATGATCAAGACAGTCAGTCTCAAATGAGTTATGTGTGGTATGTAGATGGTGTAGAAACAAGCACCTCAACTTTTTTAAATATTTCACAATTGATCAATGGCACGTCTATCACGTTAAAAACAACGGATACAGATGGCGAATCTCATACAACCACGTTTATTATAACCGGTTCAACTTACAATCCGAATCATTCCCCTGTTGCTGTTATTCAAACGGTATCGAACCTAACATCGGGTGATGTACCTTTAACTATTATGTTTGATGCTTCGACATCAAGTGATCCAGATGAAGCGGATTCATTAACCTATGCTTGGGAGTTTGGTGATGGTGCAGGTGGTGGCGATAGTGAAGGGGGAGTCACTTCTGATTTAATCAATCCGTCTTATATTTTTAATTCCGTTGGTAATTATACTGTCACATTAACTGTGGCCGATAAAAAAGGCGAATCGGATTCTAAAACTATTAATATTACCGCAACTAATCCTTCTGTAGATTTAGATCCAATCGCCAGTTTTACAATGGATGTAAGCTCAGGTAAAACACCATTAACAGTGAATTTTGACGCGGTGGAATCAAGCGACGACAAAGGGGCTGTTTCGTACTTATGGAGTTTTGGTGACATGAGTGCTTCTGAAAACACAGTTGATCCAACTTATGTATTTACTCGGCCAGGTGACTATATTGTTCGTTTAACCGTTACCGTTAACACAACCCAAACTCACTTTATTGAACAGAGTGTTTCTGTACTTGAAGCCATCGTAATACCAACCGCTGATATTCAAGCAGACAAAATAACAGGTGATATACCATTAACTGTTGTGTTTGATGCTTCTGGCTCAATGGATCCTAATGCTGTTGACTCGTTAACGTACTTTTGGGACTTTGGTGATGGCGATGGCGATGGCGATGGCGATGGCGATGGCGTAGGGGTAGGCACTTCCGATTTAATCAATCCATCTTATGTATTTAATGACGCTGATAATTATACTGTCACATTAACAGTGACAGATAAAAGCGGTGAATCGGCTTCTAAAATTATTAATATTACAGCCACTAGTCCTTTAGTTGATTTAGATCCAGTCGCCAGTTTTACAATGGATATAAGCTCAGGTGATACACCATTAACAGTGAATTTTGACGCGGTGGAATCAAGCGACGACAAAGGGGGGATTTCGTACTTATGGAGTTTTGGTGACATGAGCGCATCTGAAAACACAGTTGATCCCACTCATGTATTTACTCAATCAGGCGAATATATCATACGTTTAACAGTAACCGACAGCGCCATGCAAACTCACTTTATAGAGCGCAGTGTTACTGTACTTGAAGCCAACGTAACACCAATCGCGGATATTCAAGCAGACAAATTAACAGGTGAGACACCATTAACTGTAGTGTTTGATGGCGCAGGCTCAATGGATCCTAATGTTGCCGACACGCTTTCGTATTCGTGGGACTTTGGTGCTGGCACTGCGCTATCAGTGTTAGAAAACCCTTCCCATATTTTTGTTACCGATGGACAGTACAGCGTATATCTAACCGTAACAGATGAAAAATCACTGTCTAATACAACAAGTATTTTAATCACTGCAAATGAAGTTGTTGTAGTAAATGTTGCCCCCGTTGCTGATTTTTCAGTGTCGGTTCAAGCAGGTGTTGCCCCATTAACGGTTGTATTTGATGGGTCTGATTCGTCAGATGCAAATAACGATCACTTAAATTACAGCTGGAATTTTGTCGATGTGAATGACATTACAAGTTCAACATTAGTAATGCCATCTCATAGCTTTAGTGTTGATGGTATTTATGCTGTTGTACTGACAGTGGATGATGGTGAATTTAGTGATACTAAAACTGTGAGCATCACGGTTGATTCTACATTGCCAATCAACCAGTTGCCGATTGCAAGTTTTGAAGCCAACAATGTTGATCTAAAAGTTAATGTGGATGCAACATTATCAACTGACCCTGAAATGCTTGATCTAGTTTATGCTTGGGAATTTATAGATGAAAACAATACCGTTGTGGGTTTCCAAGCGGGTATGATCTCTGAATTTAATTTTGCCACTCCAGCAGTAAAAAGTGTTCGTTTAACAGTGACTGATTCAGAAGGTCAGATTGATACATTAACTAAGTCAATTGAGGTAACACCATCAGATGATCCAGGTTTAGGTGACGGTACAATTTTGTTTATTGAAGACTACGAAGACAGTAATGTTGGCGAAAACCAAATAGGTTGGGGTGCAAATGTAGGGTCTACTCATTACCCTAACCCAAGCCCTACACAGTTTTCAGACGACATAAAAGTCGTTTCAGATATTAAAAACAATGGTGAACATGCAGTTTGGGTGAACGGTAATAACCTTTCAGGTGGGCAAAATTATTCAACCTATGATCTACCTGCAAATACTGATCGTTTATATTTAAGATTCTACTTCTACTCAAGACAGGCAATGGGCGCTAAAAGTGTAGGTAACCATAATCATTTCTTAGCATTAGGCACAGGTCCAAATCAAGAAATTCGAATAGGCGAGATGAAAGGCTACATGTTAGGTTTGAATGAATTCCCAAGTGATGCATTAGTACCTAAATATGAATTTTGGAACACAGGTGATCAAATGGCCGGTAATACTTGGCATTGTATCGAAATAGCATTCTTAAATGACGGTGCTAAATCTGAATTATTTGCTTGGATAAATAATGATTTAGTCACACAGGTGACTGACGGCAATGATTTCCATAATGAATTATCAGATAAATGGCTTGACGGAAAATTCGACAAGGTACAATTCGGTTGGGCTAACTTTGGTACCTACGACAATGACGTTTATTTTGATGATGTAGTTGCCTCAACGCAGCGTATTGGTTGTGACGGTAGTACAGGCCTACCAACGGCTGTATTAAATCCAATGTTTGAGATGACTCAAGATTTAATGGTATTAACTGTTGATGCCGGCGCCTCTACAGGTGACACTGCATTTACTTACGCTTGGGATTTTGATGGTGAACATACCACAACAGGTGTAACTGCAAACTACGTTTTTGCAAGCGCTGGACCTAAGAAGGTGACACTTACAGTAACAAGTGGTAATACGATAGAGACCCTTGAGCAAACCATAGTGATTGTGGATGTCGCCTATACAGAATTATTAGAAACGGTGGCTAACAATATTGTGACCCCTGTATGTCTTCAATGTCATACCACCGCGTCGAATAAACCCATTAAATATGGTGACGGCAGTGCAGCAGATGTTGAAGCGGGTATTGCCAAATACATCACGGCAAATTTCGAAACCAAAGTCGGGTTTGAAGCCAAAGTAGATACAGTTAAATTTACACCAAGTGACACCACACCTTTTGTCCATCCACCTGGTGATAAATTAGGTAACAATAAACAAGACTGGGAAGATCTAATAGATTGGATCGCTTTGATACACAATCCAGGAAATGGGTTTGGTGGAATAGATGCCGCATTTATTAACGATGATTTTGAAGGCCAAACTGATGGGGCAACACCAGCAGGTTGGTCTGTTTTCTTAAATCATAATGTCGATTCAGCTAATTCTATTGCAGGCGATTCTTATGTTTTAATTGATTCAAGTAAGGCGCACTCAGGTTCAAGTTCGGTTCATGTTAAAACCACAGGTTCTTCTTATGCTTCAGCGACTATGTTTTTCAAAGAAATGGATCAAGATAAAGATGCTTATTTTGTACGATCTTGGATGTACCTTTCAAACTCAATAGGTGGGGGTGTAGCAGGAAATAATAATGAAGATCGTGTGCATATGATGGCATTCTCTACTCAAATGAGTGGATCAAACCTGCAAGAGTTACGATTTGGTGCAGCAAAAACGGGTGTATTATCAGCCTATTTACCAGCAGGAATAAATGGAGGCTCAACTAACGTAGTACCAACACAGACGATTAATGCAGATGATTGGGTGTGTGTGGAATTTGCAATGGTTAAAAATCAAGACATTGATCATGTATTTGCTTGGTTAAATGATGAACCGTTATTTGAAATTACCTCAGCGGATGATTGGGAAACAGGCAACCCAGGAAACTTTTTATCAGAGGTCACAGATCAACAAAATATTTCAAATTTAATCAGCTTAGGCTGGCGTTCATTCTCAAATAATCATGGTATGAATGATCTGTGGTTTGATGATGTAGTGGTATCTGATGAGCGAATTGGTTGCGATTTATAACTAATAATTCAAGAGGGTCAAATTCAAGAGGGTCAGAGTCGTTGAAAAAACAATGGGGTCGAAAAAACTAAACCTTATTGTCAAAGTAAATGATCGATAAATAAGCAATTTATTTTCACTCAATCCACAAAAAAAGGCCACTAATAAAGTGGCCTTTTTTATATCAATCCAAATCAGTAGTTCCAAAAAAAACACCCTATTGCTTAGTGAGTCTTTTGTTGATCTGAACTAATTGACGTTCAAGAGATTTAATCGATAGTTTCATTTCAGTTTAGTCATTTCAGCTTAGTCATTTCAGCTTAGTCATTTCAGTTTAGTTAATGTTGGATTAGTTGATTCGTAGGTCATCCTTCAGGGTGTAATTCTGTAGGTCGTAATTTATTGCGACAATAATTCTGCTAATCCGTAGGCTTGAGTGTGGTGGATAGTGATTTCATTGAATTTAAAAGTGGATGTCTCAGTTAGTTTTTGTTGATTCGTAGGTCATCCTTCAGGGTGTCAATTCTGTAGGTCGTAATTTATTGCGACAACAATTCTGCTAATCAGTAGGTTAGTGTGTGGTTGGGTAATAATTTCATTGAATTTAAAAGTGGATGTCCCTTTTGGTCTTTGGTCTCTTTTGGTCTTTTTAATCTAGATTTTATTATGGATATCTCAGTTAGTTTTTATTGTTTTCTAAGGTAAAAATGCGTTCAGTTTTGTTATTCAAAGTATTATTTTGTATAAATAAAAAACTCGATCACAAACCCACACAAATATGTCCATTATTAAAAAATAATTGTCGATTGCTTTACTAAAATTAATATACGATTAATTTCAAGAATATCTGATCTACTAATATTTTTTCATCTTAGTTATATAAAGATGCCTGTTGTTTTAATCGATTTATTAAATTAATAAAGAGGTCTGCATGAAATCACCATCAATATTGTTGTTGACAAGCGTTACGTTGCTGTTTTTGGCTTGTGAGCCCATTGAGCTCGATAATACGACAGACGAAGATTCTAAATCTGATACAACTGTTAATGTAGAAACTACTACAACTGGTACTACAACAGGTGTAGTTTCAGATACTCTTTCTTGCTCCACACTAAAAACCCATTTCGACGAAAAGGTATTACCTACTTTAAATAGCACCTGCGCAATTTGTCATGGGGAGTCAGGTGTACATTATTCCACAGTTGATTTTAAGTTCAGTAATACAAACGCGTTTACCGATACCATTAATTACAATTTAGAAAGCTCTAAACAACTATGGATGCTTGAAAAACCAAGTGCTGTTGTCACACATTTCGGCGGTAATTTAATTGGTACCAACCAAAACTTAACTGATGATTTTGCGCAATTTGTGAATAACAGCCAAAACCTAAATCAAGCCTGTTTATCTTATGCTTATATTGAAGTGCCTACCAGCGCAAGCATTGTTAATGTTGAGTTATTATCATTAAAAGACACATATAAACGTGCACGATTAATATTAACCGGGCAATATCCTGCTGATGTCGAGTTAGATGCAGTTTTTGATTTAAACAGTTATAAAAGTACTTTGATTACACAATTAACCGGTGACGATTTTACTGATTTTTTAATGGTTGCAGCAAACGATAAGTTGCTCACCCAAAAATTTGCAGACCCACAATCGTTTGCCCTTGATCAATTAAATGGTTGGACATATCCTGGGTTAAACGAGCGCTTAGGTCAGTCGGATGATACTCGTGATCAAGCACAAAAAGCCTATCAAGACGCTTATGATTTACTTGATGACAGCCTCATTCCTACTGGCTGGAATGAACAGCGCGAATATTTAGAAAGCAATCATGCCGATGTTTATGCCTTGTTAATACAAAGCGAACAGCTTGGTGAGCAAAACTGGCAGTGGCGCCAGCAAATAAATTTTGCCATTGCCCAAGAGCCCTTAAGGTTGATAGATTTTGTGGTGCAAAATAATCGCCCTTATAGCGAAGTGTTAACCGCCGACTATATGATGGTAAATGGTTTCAGTAATGAAATTTGGAATGGCGAGTTTAAAATAGCCGGGCTAGATTTTGAAGACAAAGATACTTGGCGTCAGGGTTATATAGCCAGACACAAAAATATTCATCTTGAATCAAGTGATGGGTATGCGGGACAAGCACAAATGGACAGTGCCGATACAGATCAAAACCAATTTGCTGATACTGCTCATGTGCCAAGTGCGGGTATTTTAACCAGCCCTTCTTTTTTATTGCGTTTTCCTTCTACTCAAACCAACAAAAACCGAGCGCGAGCAAAATGGGCTTATGACTTCTTTTTGGGAGTAGATATTGAACGTTTAGTGCAACGCGCACAAGACCCTGAAGAATTAGCCACTGTGACCAACCCCAACACCCCAGGCGCATCGTGTTTAGGCTGTCATGAAATTATGGACCCTGTGGCCGGTGCATTTCAAAGCTTTGGCGACAATGGCGAGTACTTAACCTTTAATGGTAGTCATTCTTTATACGGTGGCATTCAATGGGACGATGAGCATTATGAAGACGGTGATCGCTGGTATCGTTTAAATATTGCCCCAGGGTTTAATGGTATGGACATTAATAGCCAAAACCAATATGGCCCTATGGAAGACAGAAACGATTTTGTGGATCCTATTCAATGGCTGGCTCACAAAATAGTAGCCGACCCTCGATTTGCCACAGGCACCGTTAAGTTTTGGTATCCTGCAGTATTTAGCCAAAACCTATTACACAAACCCACTGCCACACAAGACGTCAATTACTCAGCATTAAATGCGGCCTATGAACGCCAAGAATTAATGCTGGTTGATTTAGCGCAAGCTTTTACGCAAGATAATTTAAATCTGAAAACGTTATTAATAGATATGACCCTAACGGATCATTTTAGAGCCGAACAATTTACAACTGATAATGACAGCCGCAGCGACGAAATTGCGCAAATAGGGGTGGGTCGATTATTAACCCCTGAGCAATTAGACAAAAAAATCACTTCATTAACAGGTCAATACTGGACTTATAACTGGTCACCGCAAACTAACCGATTAATTGAAGATTATAATCTGTTTCTTGGGGGCATTGATTCAAATCAAATTTCTGAGCGCGCGCGTGAAGTCAACTCAATGATGTTACAAGTGATAGACCGAATGGCACAAGAGATCACCTGTAAATTGGTGGTTGATGAGTTTAATTCACCAGTAGAATCAAGAAAGTTATTAAAGCTAGTAAACGTCGAGAGCGTACCCTATATTCCTGATGATTGGTTAACCGGGTATTTTCAAGGAACCGAAAACTGGGAAATAACCACTCACGACAATTTTGAAAACACAATTAAAGCGGCGGCAGACAATAACCCTGAGTCCATTCGGTTGCAGTTAACCCAATTAATGAATCGCTTTTTTAATCGCTCTTATGAACAAAATGATGCAGAAGTGGATGCCTTAGTTGCCCTTTGGACTGACGTTTGGCAAGGGCGTATTGATGCCGGGGCACAAATTTACGTCAGTGTGGATCGAGACAACGTCGAGCATGGCGAATATTGTGATGTGAGTTGGGGCACATTAGAGCAAGGTTTTGCTAATATCGGTAATACCGATGGCGGTTGGGCAAATTACAGCTTAATGCGATCTGAGTTAGGTGCGTACTTTAACCCCGAACAAACGGTGCGTGCTTGGTCGGCGGTGCTTAATTATTTAATGACCGACTTTGAATTTATTTACCAATAGGAAACTGCCATGAAATTACAACGACGCAATTTTTTGCAAATGATGGCAGCTGCTGGCTTAACCGCTCAGGGAACATCTAGCGCAATGGCCGCACAAGCCAGTTACGACGGCCCGATTTATATTTGTATATCCGCCGAAGGTGGCTGGGATGTGACAAGTTTATGTGACCCCAAAACCAGTTTTATGCAAGACGGCGAACAAGTGTGGGTCAACAACTGGGCCAAAACACAAAGCGCTCAAACAATCGGTGGCATTAACTATGCGCCGTTTGCGCAGAATCAAAGTTTTTTTACTAATCACGCCAGCAAAATGAAAATCGTTAACGGCATCGACAGTCAAACCAATGCGCATCAAGTAGGTGTGAGGCATAACTGGAGCGGGCGAATTGCCGATGGTTTCCCAGCATTTACCGCACTGGTTGCTAAAATTAAAGGCGACGGTTTACCCTTGGCTTTTTTAAGTAATGGTGGTTATCGCGAAACCGCAGGGCTGATTCCTTTTACATTAATGAATAACCCAAACACATTACGCGCATTGATCAACACCAACGATCCAGGCAGTGACTGGCAAGCGCAGCACTATACCCACCCACGAGACATGAATGTGTTAGAAAGCGCCAAAGCCGCAAGGCTACAACGACTATTACAGGGCAATCATAACTTGCCTAAAAAACAAAAAGCATTAGAGCAAATGCAATCGGCTATTGCGGGCAAAGACCAATTATTAGCATTAGAAGCACACATCCCCGAAGAACTCGTCAGCCCTACATTGTATGGTGATACGTGGAACCCGTTATTACAACAAGCACAAATGGTATTAGCCTCTGCAAAAGCAGGCCTAACGGTAGCGGCCGATTTAGTTTTAGGCGGATTTGATACCCATGCCACCCACGATGTCGATCAAGAAGAGGCAATCAATGCGCTGATTCATGGGGTTGATTACTTATGGGAAGAAGCGACACGCTTAGGTTTAGAAAATCGCTTAAGAGTATTTATCACCTCAGATTTTTCACGAACACCACAATACAACGATGGTGATGGCAAAGATCATTGGCCAATTGGTAGCGCCATATTTATGCAAAAAAATCCAACATGGAGCACCGCTGTATTAGGTGAAACAGACGAAGGCCACAACGCAAAATCGTTGAATGCTGATTTAACAGTGGCAAACAATTTAAGTGATGGAGTCATCATACAACCCAAACACGTACAGCAACTTCTACGCACATGGGCCGACATAGAAAACGACCCAATTTCCTTGCAATTTGATTTAGATTCGGGTGATTTAGATTTAACAGGTGCGTTAATTAGTTAGGAAGAACAAAAGTGGATGTCCTTTTTTGGCTTGTCAGCTTAGTCAATGTTAGATTAGTTGATTCGTAGGTCACCCTTCAGGGTGTCAATTCTGTAGGTCGTAATTTATTGCGACAACAATTCTGATAACCCGCAGGCTTGAGTGTCGTTGGATAGTGATTTCATTGAATTAAAAAGTGGATGTCCCTTTTGGTCCTTTCCTATACTATAAGAAAAAAAACGAGAATACTTATTTGTCTGCCTACGAAATAGTTTTTATCACGGTTACATTACTTATTGTCGCCTCCATTGTTTGGAGTACGTTGAAGGTGGGTATATCACCTATGCCAAGCTCAGCAAAAGCACGTGAGGTAATAATTCAATTAACGGTTAATACTGGAACAGGGCCCATCGTTGATCTAGGTAGTGGTTGGGGTAGTCTGATTATCCCATTGGCAAAAAAATACCCCCAGCGCAAAATAGTAGGTTATGAAATATCATTAACCCCCTGGCTGATAACAAAATTATTAAAAACAATATTTAGTTTAAATAACCTTGAACTCTATCGTAAGGATTTTTTACAAGAAGAGCTATCTAGTGCCGAAGTATTAATCTGTTATTTATACCCAGAGGGCATGAAAACTCTAGCCAACAAACTGACTTTAGAGAAAAATACAACTAGAGTTCTGATAAGCAATTATTTTTCATTACCTTCACAGCAGCCAGAAAAGACAATCCAACTGGATGACTTTTACAAATCGCCAATTTATTTGTATCACTTAAATAGTGAAAGGGAATAATTTACACTCAAATCTGATAAGGGATTACTGATATATTACCCTGCAGGAAGCGCTGGCCGGCCAGTCAGTAACTGACTTCTATCTCAAGACTTGGTTTTAGGTTATCGCTTTTCTATTATTAAAAAATAAGACGAACCCCATATATGTCCAACGAAGTCTTCTTTGGTTAATGGATCAGCCACTGCGAGCCACACAAAACACGATTCACTAAATGTAGGAAAGCCATGACAGACGGTCAAAAGCAGACGGCCAAAAGTGGCAGACGGCCAAAAGTGGCACCCACTTTTGGTCGACGATTCAGCTTAGGTGTGATTCCTCCGTCATCTTCGAGGCGTTTTTTCTCGGAGATCCAGCTTCTTTAACTAACCGATGTTTTGATTTTTATACAGGCAGAGGTTGATAGGTGCCTTTTT
>JALJPK010000135.1:0-5259 GCA_022968985.1 Pseudomonadales bacterium
ACCTTGATCGGCAATAATTTTAATATCACCAAAGTGATTAATAATATCACCTGTATTAACGATCTGATTTGCCAATAGAATTAAGTGCCCATTTTGAACTTCAATCACTCCGGCATTAATAATTTGGGCATTTTCGCCCGTCGATTGAATTAACCAATTACCATTATCATCTTGTGAAAGATCAGCCGCAGCCAACGTTAAAGAATCAGCCTGTAAAAAGCTACCACTGGTAAATACAAAACCTTGATTATTAATTAAAACAACCTGACCATTGGCGGTTATTTCACCATTAATAAAACTGGCTTGGCCACCTACAATATTATTAATAACAATGGAGTCAGTATTGGGCTGAATGAATTCAACTTTTTGTGATTGCGCAACATCAAAACTTTGCCATTGAATTAACGTTTGCTCTGAATGTTGTGTAATAGTGGTTTGATTGCCATTTTGTTCAATAACAGCATCACCCTCTAATACATCCCCACCTTGAGGTGCTGCATAAGTAAAAGTAATAAGACAATATAATAAAGTAAAAACAAAACTAACTTGGATAAATTTAAAATCACTTCGCATAGTTCACCTTAAATAAAATTTCACTTAATTAATTCCTACCTTTTTTCACAAAAAATAGGTTTAGTGTTACTTAATTAAAACAAATATTTTTAATTAATAACATTGATTCACAAAGAAGAATCAAACCATTTAACACTAAATATTAAGATCAACTGTACCCCAAATCCTCGTAAAAATTAACTAGCATTAGGTAAGTAAATGCATACAACCTTTGATAATAATTCAAATTTTTGACTGTATTTTTAACTTTTTAAGCACGGATAATACAAGCACCTTAATAAAATAAAAAATAAACACATCATAAATAACATTATATTTTTCAGGATTAATTATAATAGTGTATTGATATGCCTGTAACATTTTAAATTAAATTTATATTCTAAAGTCAGTTTTATTGTCACTCAAAAACACTAATACATTTAAAAACAAAAGCCTGCACGACCTAAACCCTTCGAGGTACTTATGGGAGTAATTACTATTCAACTGTACATTTTTAATATCAACATTTTAATGGTGATAAAAGTTATTAATATTTTAAATTCACTAAATAAATAAGGTATTAAAAAACCTGGTTAAAATCTATAAAAAGTTAATCCATTGAGATTTTACTTCATTAAAAAATACGATAAAAAAATGACATCACTGTGTTAATATTAGTAAATAAGAAATATCTGAATTTAACATATTGATCTTTAAAATTTGGCCAACAAGATTTTATACTGACTAGAGTTTTTACCAAGCAGAATATTGACCGATTTTCAGCTTCACTTAAGCTAAACAGATATTCTAAGACATTATTTTATGTGTTTTTTTGTTTAGTTATTTTTTGATTATTATTTATAAAATCCATACAGCTTTATTGAGGTATTACAACAAAACCGAACTAATTAAAATTAAGATCAAATATAATTACAACAAAGAGTTTTAATATAAATCCTTATAAATACTTTCTCAAAAAAACATCAAGCACAATGACAACAACTAGCTTTAATACAAATTCTTAATGTACTTTCTCCAAAAAAAGACCAAACAGAATCCCATCAGCGATGTTTTAATATAAATCCTTAATGTACTTCCCCCAAAAAAAGGCTAAACATCATCACAACATCGAGTTTTAAATCTACATCCGTATAAGCACTTCTCCCATACCAAGTCAGGACCAAGCATAATCACAACATCGAATTAAAATATTATTTATACTTTCTCCAAATCAAAAAAAAGAGGCCTAAGCCTCTTTTATCAATCAAATATTTTTAACTAATTACATATAAGCATTATCAGTATCACTGTGATCCGTTACATCTTTCACACCTTTAAGTGCTGGCACTGCTTCTAATAATGTTTTTTCAACGCCTTCTTTTAAAGTTAAATCAACAGATGAACAACCTTGGCAACCACCACCGAATTTTAATACAGCAATCATATCATCAGTAATTGACTCTAATGACACATCACCACCGTGTGATGATAAACCTGGATTAATTTGAGTGTGTAATAAATACTCAATTTGTTGTTCAATAGGGCTGTCTTTAGACACTTTTGGCATTTTAGCGTTAGGTGCTTTAATTGTTAATTGACCACCTAAGTTTTGTGTTTGGTAATCAACTTGTGCTTCATCTAAATACGGCAAACTCATTGCTTCTAAATAAACAGTGAAACGCTCTAATTGAATCACTTCATCGTCGTCTTTTTCTTCGCCTGGTTTGCTGTATGACAAACAAGTTTCTGCGTATTTTGTACCCGGTTGCGTCACAAACAAACGTACCGAAACGCCTTTTACGTCATGATTGTCTAATAATCCGCCTAAGTATTCTTGAGCAGAATCGGTAATATCTATCTTGATGTCCATTACGACCTCTTAAATGGTTTGTGTCTATTCATCACTGTGTCTGATGGCTCAGATTACAGTCAAATTGTGTAAATCGAGACTATAAATGTGCATTTACCTAGGTAAATGATCATTTTTAACGCTTAAATACGCAAATTGCTCTGTGATATGAATATTCACAATGGTTTATATCTAATTATGGGTAGTTTACTCTTTATCAAGGCATAAACGTACTGATATTTGTAGCGCCTTGTTTCATTAATTTTCCACACAATTGTTAATAGTTAACTGATTTATCAAAATTTTAATCCTATTTATTCAAAACTGAACATAAAACGGCGAAACCCAGCCATCACAGGTGCATATATTTATTGGTAAACAGTGTCCTTTTTCCAATAACCTAGGGTTATTCTTTTAATAAAACAAAATTAGTCTTTACCTAAATGTAAAAATGCTAATAGGGAAAAATGCAAATGGGGGGCTAATGGGCAGTATAGTTGAACAACAAGTATCGAATTCAATCATCATCATTATTAAAGCGGATTCAAATTTAGCGCAAAAAGTTTGTGAACGTGAAGAACCAGTTAATACTATGGGAATTGTTCTTGATGAACAATACACCCGAATTTTAGCATTACGCCACCGCGCAGCAATTGATTTACGTTTTGTATTAGCCGTAACAAAATCAGTGAACGATTTAGAGCGAATTGGTGACGAAGCCAGTGAAATTGCCAAACAAACCATCGAGTTAACTGAAAATGGTATTTCGCCAAAGGGTTATATCGAGATACACCACATTGGTAACTTAGTAATTAGTATGCTGAAAAAAATCATTAGATTCATTTAAACGCTCAGACGCTAAACTTGCTTTAGAAGTATTACAAGAAGATAAAATAGTGGACATGGAGTACGCCACAGCGATGCGCGAAATGGTGACACTCATGATGGAAGATCCACGTATGATTAGCCGTGTATTAAATATAATGTGGGTATTACGATCATTAGAGCGAATTGGTGATCATTCACAAAACATTGGTGAATACATAATCTACTTGGTAAAAGGCAAAGATATTCGCCATAAAAAATTATCAAAAGTGACAAAAGCAGTTAATAAATAATTAATTAACAGTCAATAAAAAACCCGTAGAGTATTGCTTTACGGGTTTTTTTAAAGTTTTTCTAACGTTTTTTAAAGCTCTATTTTTTTAGACACAAACTGATAAGTATTACCGTCACTTACAGTCAATTTAATTATATAGTCACGATTTTCTTTAAATGTATGGGTGACATGCTCATTCGTATCATCGAAAAAATCGCCAAAATCCCACTCAAACGTTAACGTTGCATCTTCTGGATCGACACTTGTGTTTGTAAATGTCACCGTTTTATCAGAAATTTCATAACTAAAATCAACCTCTACCGGTAAATTATTAGCATTCACATCCGCGTCTACTAAACGAACTAAATTTCTCCATTTATTGAGAATCACATCACCATTTAACACATCGTTACCTTGGTGATTGCTTAACCCTACTGGATATTTATATAATTGTTCCACACCGTATTTATTGATTAATCCACGTATCTGTTGATCAGAATTACTTAAACTATAATCTTGGCTAAATGGATGATTACCAGAGTGACACTTGGCGGCACAACTTAAATAGGTTGTCACTGCGTCATACAATTCTAAATCGTATGACCGGTTAATACTTGAACTGCCTGGCATAATGACATAATTTGCTTCTGAAACATCTTTACCATCAGACAAAAATAATACGGCATCAATACTAGCGGTAGAAGTGGCTTCATAGGTAAATCTTGAACCATTAAACACAGTGCCATCTGATAACTGCCAAGAATAAATTAAATCATCTGAGTCTTGATCAAATGAATTTGAGCCATCTAAAGTGATATAAGCGTCGTTATTAAATTTTCTAAAAATAGAAGCTAGTGGGGCTCTGTTAGGCTCTTTTATTTCAAAGACATCCACTGTTTTTGTAATAGTTGCGGTATTAGCATATTCATCGGTCACTGTTAATTGCACTTCATATGAATTAATAGCGTCGAAACTATAGTCAAAGGTTTTGTCTGTGTATTGTATCTGTTCAATTAACCATTCATATTGTGTAATACTACTATCTGCATCATATGACAAAGCAGCATCAAAACTAACATCCAACCCATCTACAATAAATTCAAAGTCAGCAATTGGGTCTATATCATCCCCCATCACAACGACTGTTATTGTTACATTTTCAATAACCGAATTGGTTAATCCATTTTCATCTGTCACCATTAACATAACTGGGTAAATTGCTGGCTGGGAAAATATATGGTTATGGATTTTATCGGAATAAATACCACCTTCAATTACCCATTGATACTTAATAATTTCACTTTCAACACCCGATGAATTCGAAGCGTTAAACGTTACACTTAACCCATCTATATTCATGGCGATTATTGCTGTAGGATCTGTAGGCACTGTAGGATCTGTATTTAGCGCCGAAACATTCAACTGTTTTAACAAAATATCTTTTGCACCAGAAACATCAGTCACAGTTAAACTCACTTCAAATGTTCCCGCTTGACTAAACACATGAGTCACTTTTTCTTGAGTGTATGTTTGATCTTCAATTAACCATAAATAGGTTAAAACTTTATTTTCAGGATCCATTGATTGTGCCGCGTCAAATTCAATTTCTAAACTCTCACCACTGCTTTGAAAGTTGGCGCTGGGGTTTTGATTGGAATCAAGCACGGTTATTTCCATCTCAGCCATAGACACCTGGCCACTTGCATCGGTTATTTTGACAGTTGCTTGGAATTTTCCAGCTTGAGTATAGGTAAAATCT
>JALJPK010000135.1:5307-12481 GCA_022968985.1 Pseudomonadales bacterium
ACTGATAAGATGTCATATTAAAATCTGAAGTGGAATTCGCCGCATTTAATGTTGCTGCATAAGGTACAACACCTTCAACAATATTACTGGCTGACAAGTCAGCTTGAAGCTGGGGTTCAAGCTGAGGCATGGTGACTGTAATCGTTTGAATATCGGTATCCGTTTTACCATTAGAATCCGTCACTTTAAGGCTAATTAAATAATTGCCTGCATTTTGAAAGGTATAACTAGGTTTGGCAGTGTAAAATCTTATGTCATCAATTTCCCATTCATAACCAACTATCTGGTTTGAACCGACAATAATCACGTCAAATGCATACAGATTAGACTGTTGTGTATTTGAGTAACTGATTGACACATTTAACGATTGAGTATTATCAGGTGTTTGACTAGACGTAGTGGGTTCGCAGCTTAAAAGCGTGAAAAACAGCATAACTATTAAGCTGAAATATCGATTAAACATAGGTTTTGATCCGATAAACAAAAAGTTATTCTATCAAATCTGTGCAGCCGAAAAGTTGCTTTTTGTTATTTTGTGAACCACATTGATCCAAAAAAACATAAAACTAACATTAGATACAAATAACCACGTCAAAAATACGAGGGAATTAAACACTAATCTTACAAATTATTAAATTGCACTGGTTTTTCCAAATTTTTGGATCGAATGATTATTAGGTCAATTATCACTCGATTAAACAGGAAACATAGGCAATAAAACTCTAACCTCACAAATTATTAATTTGCACTGGTTTATCCAAACCTTCAGCTCGAATTATTATGTTAATTACACAAACATTTACACACTAATCCCTGAAATTATTAAATTGCATCGGCATATCAAACTCTTCAGCTCGAATCAATTGCATTACTTTTTGAAGATCATCACGTTTTTTACCCGTCACTCGTACTTGTTCACCCTGAACCGCGGCTTGTACTTTAATTTTACTGGCTTTAATGCTTTTAACGACTTTGCGTGCATTATCACTGTCGATTCCTTCTTTTACCAAAGCTATTTGTTTCACTTCTTGGCCTGATGGTTTCATATCTTGATAATCTAACGATTTCACGTCTAGTTTACGTTTGATAAAGGCATCCATTAACATATCTTGCATTTGCTCAATCTGAAATTCTGACTCAGCTTTTAAAATAACCTGACCATCCGTTAAATCAAAACTGGCATTTGAACCTTTAAAATCAAATCGATTGGCAATAATACGACTGGCTTGATCGATCGCATTGGTTAATTCGTGTTTATCTAATTCAGAAACAATATCAAATGACGGCATAATTCTTCTCTTATTTTTCTCTTAAATAGTTGCCAAAATCGAGACTTTGGGCATGTGTTTTGCTGATGTGTAACTTAAGTTTAACAAACATTGTAATCGAGATAAAAAATGAATCAAAGACAAATGCGTCAATTAGCTATTGCAGCTGCAAAAAAAACAGTAATTAAGCAAAGCAATAAACAACAAAACAACGAGATTAAACAAAATCCTGTTCAAAATAAAACACTGTTTAATAAAGAATTCGATACAAAACCCAATACAGACAAACGACTCAATACCGATTTAACCAAACAAATAGACCGTTCTATTACTAGTAAAATAGAAGGTAACTTTGAGAACCATATACAGGGGAATTCAGATGAATATACACTCAACGAGGACAATACCCCTAGCAAGGACAATACAGAGAACTATATACAGAACGAGGACAATACTGAGGGCTATATACTAAACGAGGACAATACAGAAAATACACCAAACGAGAACAATACAGAGGAGTATATACAGAACGAAGACAATACAGAAAACTATACACCGAACGAGGACAATACAGAGGACTATATACTGAACGAAGACAATACAGAAAACTATACACTGAACGAGGATAATACAGAGGACTACAAAGGACACGAAACAAATAACAACAACAAAATAGATGTCGATATTAAATTAGACATTAATAAACATAATCAAGCAAAATCAGACAATATTAAACCAGCCAAAACTGTGCTAGAACAAACTACTCTAAAGAAAACTGTTCTAGATCAGCTCAAAACTAACAAACAACCAAACAATAAAATTGAGACAAAACAAACACTTACAACAATAAATACAAGTTCAGTTGATTCCCCTATCCACCCTATTTCTAATAATCTGACTGATACAAACAGCAAATCTAATATAACTACTTCAAACCAAACAACTATTACTGCGAACAACCAACCTAATGTAAGAACTACAAACCAAACAACTATTAACCCAAATTACACAAATAACCCAAATAACCCAAATAACAAACCTAAAATAAAAACTTCTAACCAATCCATTGTTAATCCAACCAAGCAACCAGATATTAGGTTGGCGACCACAACTAAACCTGCAATTCCACCAACCAACCAACCACTCTACACCCCTATAATCAAACCCAGCTTTTCAAAACTGGTTCAATTCAGAATTGATCAAGCCTGTTTATTCACAAAACTCTCCAGCGATGTATTATTCGTTATGTCAGATAAAGCGGATTCTATTCGCGAATTAGTGATTTGCAGCTTAGATTTTAGTGAAAAAAACAAACCGACATTATCGTTATTATTACATTGCCCAAACCATCATTTAAGTAAGTTATATAACAATTTAAAAAATGACGACCAAAAAAAATTAAGCATTCACATTTTTAGACAGTTACAATCTGACCTCCAACCTAAAGTATTTGAATAATCACCATGTCTTCGTCATCATCTAATTTATGCCATATTGTAGGCGCGGGTGCCATTGGGCAATATATTGCCCATGAACTTGCACCGGCTTTTTCAATTTGTTTGCATACAAGGTTTACCACGTTAAAACAGATTAAATTAGAAGACAGTCAAAATAATTCACATCAACTCGATTTAGCTGAAGATGATGGAAAACAAATTCAACTATTAATTATCTGCACCAAATCCTTTGAAGCCTTAAAGGCGTTTGAACAATACCAACACCGCCTTAAACCATCTTGTATTGTAATCTGTTTATTTAATGGATTAGGTCCTCAATTTGAAATAGAACTAGCGCACCCAAATACATGGTTAGCTACAACAACCATTGCTGCTCTAAAACTTAAAACCAATACAATTAAACATACGGGGTTAGGTGAAACATTTATTGGACAATCATCAAACTCAGTAAACAGCCTTTTTACACAAAAAATAATTAAACGTTTAAACTGGTGTATTTCAGAGAATATTATACAAAAGTTATACCTAAAATTAGCGATTAACAGCTTAATTAACCCATTAACAGTTATTTATAATTGTAAAAATGGAGCACTTTTAAACAATACTGCCGCATTAAATTTAATGAAAGCATTAGCTAATGAGATTGAACCACTGTGTAAAAGTGTTCAAATCGACTTAAATGCAAAAGACATTTTTAATATAAGTTGTGCTGTCGCACAAAAAACTTCAGAAAACTACAGTTCAATGCATCAAGACATATTAAATAAAAGACAATCAGAAATAGAACTAATTAATGGATATTGGCAACAACTTGGTACTGCCGCTGGTTTGAGCACTGACTATAATTCAAAAATACTACAACAAGTTAAAGCGTTATCTAAATATTGAGTAGAAATCGTGAAGTCATACTCTAGCCAGAGGTTACTTTTTACGCTATGTTTACAACCATTCACTCATGATAAGTCGTTGCACATTATGTTAAAAGTTTGGTACACCAGTTTACCTATTACGCGTAAAATATTTTTTATGTTTTTTGTGGTTTTAACCTCTGTCATATTTTTTAGTGTCCTCTTTCAATTTGTTTCTTATTATTCCCTTACCTACAAACAATTAGTCAAACAAAATGAACAAGCGGTTGTATATCTTATTAAAAATCAGCAACAGCATTTAGGCGAAGGCAAACAAAATATAGACATTAGTAAAGTATTTCCAAGCGTTAAAGTGGTGGGTGTATTAAAAGATGGTTATTGGACACAACGTTTTCCTGCGAATGCGAATTTACCCAATCCCAGTCAAATTCCAAGTAATACAGTTAGACATAAATATTATTTTGGCAAAATGGATGAACAACATAAAATTTATATCCAAACAAACACATTAATCGTAACCCACTACAAAAGTGCTATTTTATGGGCATCGTTGGCAACATTAATCTTTGCACTTATCTGTATGATTTTTGCTGGAATCCATGTGCAACGTGTTATTTCACGCCCAATTTTACATCTAATGAATATCGCCAGAATGGTTTCGAACAATGAAAACTATCAAGTGCGAGCGCAAAAAATGTATGAAGATGAAATTGGTGGATTAGTGGATGCGTTTAATACCATGCTCGCTCGTGTAGAGAATCGTGATCATCAATTACATGCCGAAAAAAACAGGGCGGAACGCGCACAAAACTTAGCTGAAAACAATGCAGAACAAACCAAAGAAGCGGTAAAACGCTTGGAGTTTGAAGTGCATGTACGAACAAAAATCGAACGTAAATTAACCGACTTTCAAAGTTATCTAAATAGCATTATTAACTCGATGCCTTCAGCATTAATCGCCGTAGACGAACACTTTTTTGTGACTCAGTGGAACAAAGAAGCCACCACTTTATCGGGCACTTCAATTGAATACGCCCTTGGATATTCTCTCGAAGAAGCGTTTCCTCTATTAGGGGATTACATGGATATTATTTCACGTGCGTTATTAGAAAAAGAAACTCAAGTGCGAGAACGTATTGAGTACAGCCTTAATGATCAAAAATTATTTCTCGATTTTGTTGTATACCCCCTAAACAGAACAGGTACATTAGGTGCGGTAATTAGGATTGATGACATAACAGAACGAACCAAACTTGAAGAAGTGATGGTTCAAACTGAAAAGATGATGTCTGTAGGTGGTTTAGCTGCGGGTATGGCCCATGAAATTAACAACCCACTAAGTGCGATTATTCAAGGCAGCCAAAACATAAAACGTCGTTTAGACCCAAGTTTGGCTAAGAATGTAAAAGTAGCCGAAGCACTTAATGTTGATTTAAGTCAGATCAAAGCGTATCTAAATGAGCGTGAAATCATCAAATTTATGGATAATATTCATTCAGCGGGTCAACGTGCGGCGCATATTGTAACGAACATGCTGCAGTTTAGTCGTCAATCAAGCCGCAAACTAGACATGCATAATATATGTGAATTATTAGATCGAGCAATTGAAATTGCCAGCTCAGATTACGACCTTAAAAATGGTTATGATTTTAAGCAACTTGAAATCATAAAAGAATACAGTGACGAGCAACTGCAAATTCCCTGTGCAGCACCCGAAATTGAACAGGTATTATTAAACTTAATTAAAAATGCCGCTCAGGCTTTAAAAGAACGTGAAATCAATTCGTTTGTTGAACATAAATCCAGCATTACAATTGCTTGCACAACAAACAATAATCAATGTATTTTAAGTATTTCAGATAATGGTACAGGAATGGAAGACAGTGTTCGTAAACGTATCTTTGAGCCATTTTTTACAACTAAGGATGTAGGTATTGGTACAGGCTTAGGTTTATCGGTGTCTTATTTTATTATCACATCACATCACAATGGCACCATGAACGTAACATCAACATTAGGTGAAGGCAGCAAATTTACAATTTGTTTACCCCTCGAAGTAATTGAGGCTTAACTATCGTTCTTATTTCACCCATATTACCCACAGGTTAGCGGATGGGTAGAATAGGGTCTTCGGGGTAATTAACAGTACGCATCACAAATTTATATTCACCTATATCCGTTAATTGAATTTGCACCTGTTGCCATAAATCCGTTTGTATATTTCTTCGATAATAATTTAATAATGACACACCTTGTTTAAACTCATACCAAGGTTGAGTCATTACATACGACTCATCTGAGTTTTGCTCTAAAATTGATATAATCGATATTTTAGTTTGAATACAATGACACACCCAACGCACATATAAATGATGACTGCCTCTCATATCACCTTGGCGCTCTACTATTAATTGAAACCCACCATTTAAACTGCCTTTTTGCCAATGCCCTACTTTTTTTAGGTAAACAATCTGTTCCGACAGTTTATAAATTTCAGCAGGCACCTGAGCGGAAACCTCAAAGTTTAAACCCATCAATAACAACCCTATTAAATACATTACCCTGCATTTTTTTAAACAGATAATGATTTTATTCATAATTCACCTATTACTTAAACGCCTTCACTCAATTCAAAATAATTTTCTGCATTTTTTGAGTATAGCCTCAAGTTCCCTCAAATTCGGCCGATACATAAAACATTACAAATCAACTGGATGTCATTATGAAAAGCATCGTATTAGGTAAAAATTTATTAACTGACAAAGAAATTATTGCGTTTGCACAATCTGATCAAAATGAATTACATCGTAATGTATTAGAACTGCAACGAGTTGCTTTAGATTCAGCTTTTATTAGTTCGATGGCAATAATTTCATGTATTCGTCGAACCATTTAACTTAACCTTCCTCAATCTAGTCAAAAATCTAGTCAAACACAGGCAACAAATGCTTAATTAATCATTAAGCTTCTATTTAGTCGACTTTTGGCCATTTCCACCTCGCATCTCCCCTTTCCAAACTCCTTTTGATCGTTTTAATGACTTTTGACGATTTTTTATGAGAATTCGATCACCTTTTTGTTGAAATCAAACTGTAATAAGGTATGATACGCCGCCCTGAAATTGAGCAGAAATTGTACAATCCTATGAATTCAAATATCGTGTTACCATCACGTCGATTTAATATCGGCCCACATGAGTTTTTAGGATCAACGATTTTAGCACCAATGGCTGGGGTCACTGATCGTCCGTTTCGTGTGCTTTGTAAAAAGCTCGGCGCAACCTTAGCAGTCAGTGAAATGCTAACGGCTGACAAACGACTGTGGAACAGTAGAAAATCCATCCAAAGAATGGATCATACCGGTGAACCAGGTCCCATTAGCGTTCAAATTGCAGGCGGCGATGTTGCGATGCTCGTTGAAGCGGCAAAAATAAATGCCGATCAA
Organism: Pseudomonadales bacterium; assembly: GCA_022968985.1. GTDB lineage: Bacteria > Pseudomonadota > Gammaproteobacteria > Pseudomonadales > Natronospirillaceae > Marinicellulosiphila. Next base: position 12,346 of record JALJPK010000135.1, read on the forward strand.
GGCGCTCAGATCATAGATATCAACATGGGTTGCCCTGCAAAAAAAGTCTGCAAAAAAGCCGCTGGATCTGCACTTTTAAAAGATGAGCCCTTGGTGGCTGCCATTATTAAAAATGTTGTTAATGCGGTGGATATTC
>JALJPK010000136.1:0-5947 GCA_022968985.1 Pseudomonadales bacterium
AACTCAAAATATTATCGATAAAACACCAGAACAGCTCACTCAACACCCTGAATTATTCACTATTTTTTGAAACGCAGATATGGCCAACAATAATTAATACCTGCGAAACTTGCCACAACCAAAATGGCTCTTTAAATATTACTTATAATTACGATCCAGAATCCATTCAAAGCAGCTTTTTTACAACCACACTTATTTAACTAATAAAACTTCTGCTGATATTTTTTTCAATTAACCCTCAATGCAAATACTAAAGTATAAAAATAGAACCTAGACATGTACAGCAAGCTTTAAGACACTGGGCGGGAATTACAAATAACCATGATGGCATCTACGCTCAATTTAATTTAAACGCAGACGATTTAGATTTAACTAAAGTATTGGGAATACAATAAAACAAAAAAACTAAAGTCGAGATAATATTTCGAACAAGGCACCTATTATACCACCAAATACTGCACCCCAAATAACCAACCATCCTAGATGGGATTTAATTAATTGTTGAACAATTCTTTTAACTTGTGAGGATTCTAATTCTTGCATTCGCGACATTACGATTGTTTCGATTTTTTGCTGCACTTTCTCACTTAATTCATCCCCTGCTAACTGTTCATGAAGTGACTGATTAAAAGCCTCACTTTGTACAATCAACTCTAAAGAGGATTTCATTTTTTTTATAAATGGTTCTTTTAATGGGTCTAATGCTTTTTCGCCACCAAACATACCTAACATTGAACCAAAAGAAGACTCAATTACTGATTGTTTTAAAGCATCAAAAGCAGGTGACAAATCTATTTTATCGATGACAGGTAATAAATCGATTTGTTTGTTTTCAGACTGACTTAAAAATTTTTGAATATTTTGAGTATTAAAAAATTCCTGCATCATTAAATTAGAAATGGATATTTTAAATTGTTCGAAATTCTTTTCAATGACACCCGACCCATACAATCCCGGTACTTTTTCAAAAAGCATATGTATCGCTAACCAATTAGTTAAACTTCCAGATAAAGCAAACAAACCTATTGAAAGTAAAATAGATTGCTCAAATACAATTGCAATTAATACAACACTCGTTGCAATTAAATTTGTTAATAAAGATTTATTCATTTGTTAATTCGCCCTATAGCTTTAATACTCGCCACCAAGTTACACATAATCATTTTCAATAAACAACTAGCTACATAGGTTAATTCACTCTAGCGTTTTAATACTCGCATCAAAATGACACTTTAATCATTTTCAATAAACTACTAGTTACATGGGTTAATCCACCCTAGAGCTTTAATACTCGCCACCAAGTTACACATAATCATTTTTAATAAACTATTAGTTACATAGATTATCCACCCTAGCGTTTTAATACACACCTCAAAATGACTCTTTAATCATTTTCATTAAACTACTAGCTACGTAGGTTAATTAGCTCTAGCGTTTTAATACTCGCCACCAAGTATACACATTAATCATTTTTAATAAGCTACTAGCTACATAGGTTAATGCGGCCGCTTTTAATACTTTCCTAGCACCTGGCATATCACTTTCATTTAAAAATTCACACTTTTCGATAATAGGTAAGGCTTTATTAAAACTGGCATCAAATTCTAAAGGTAATGTTATCAGATGAAACAATACCGCAATCAAAAAACACCCAATGGCTACCATTGCAAAAAACAATATTGCTATAGGTGATTTGACAAGAAAAGTTACAAAAGGCATCAAATAAATAATGAGAATAGCCATTTTTTGAAATATTAACGCTGTTGGCGCTAAGGTCTGCCTTAGAGAAAATAATCGATCGTTATTTTTATGCTGAAGCGCGTGTCCAATTTCATGCACTGCCACGGCCACTGCGGCAATAGATTTTCCATTATAAATGGGCGCTGATAAATATACCGCTTTTTCAGTTGCGGAATAATAATCACTGTCCCCTGGCAATACTTCAACGTCATCTAATTTTAATTTTTCAACTAAATGCTGGGCCAACTCACCACCAGTACCCTGTATATCTTCACGATGTTTGGAGTAGCGATTTAATTGAAACTTAATCCACAAGGTAGGCAAACTACTCAACAATAACACCACTAATACAAGTAAAATAACAAATGGCATAACGATTCCTTTATTCAGGGATGATTTTAAATTTATCAGCAAGGATTTCAAAAATACTATGCAGCATTTCTTGATTCTTCACTTCGATAAAATGACGTTTTCGATCTTGTTGTTTTCGCTCTTTATCAGATAATTCTTTTCTTGCCTGATGTGTGTCAAAAATTTGTAGCTGTTCATACACATCATCAACTATTGCAAACTGCGTTTTATTCAAACCATCAATCTCTAACATTTCAAAATTCAAATTATCTAATAGTACTTTAATTCGAATACAGCCTTCAGAAAAATTCAATTCGCCATTTAATGCAGATTTAGCAATGACATGCAAACTGGTTTGTAAATAATTCTGATGTTTTTGTTCAGCTACAACTTGCTCAGACTCTGATTTTTTTAAGGCGATTTGATTTTTCTTTTTATTATTAAATAATGTCCAATATAAAAAAGAAGCGTAACTGGCTAAACCCAAAACGATTAATACCGCAACAACTATCCAAATCATTATAGTTCATCCACCGAAATAATTGTTGAAGACTCTGTTTGGGCATCAAATACGATGGTGGCCTGCCCACCTTGTAACTGCCTCATTATTTGCTCTTTTTTACTATCAATTGAAATTTCAGGTGCATCTGAATCTCTTGTCACGTACTCAACAATTAAATTATCAAGCGCATCATTTGAGAGCTGTTTAAACGGTATAATCATCATGCTTCAAGTTGCTCCAACCAATCAATAAATTGCTGTTCATCTAAAACGGTAATACCCAAAGTTTGGGCTTTTGATAATTTGCTGCCTGCTTTTTCACCGGCAACTAAAGTGTGAGTATTCTTTGATACTGAACCTGCCACTTTAGCGCCTAAGGATTGTAATTTATCTTTCACTTCGTCACGACTCATGATTGATAACTTACCCGTCACAACCCAAGACTGCCCAGTTAAAGGCAAACCTTCTTGTTTAACAACATCTGGCCATGACAATATTGTGGCTAATTTTTTAATTAATAGTGAGTTTGACTCAACTTCGAAAAATTGTAATATATAATCCGCTACCACTGGACCAATATCATCCACTTCTAACAATTGCTCTTTATTGGCTAGCATAATTGTTTCAAGATTTAAAAAATGTAAAACCAAATTATTAGCCGTCGCTACTCCAACTTCACGAATGCCTAATGCATAAATAAAACGCTGTAATGTGGTTGCCTTACTTCTTTCAATTGCATCCAATACATTTTGCGCAGACTTTTGAGCCATACGATCTAAGTCGGCCAACTGATTAACGTCTAAAGAAAAAAGATCATCAAAATGTTTTAGCTGTTTATTATCAACTAATACCTCAATGAGTTTCTCACCTAATCCGTCAATATCTAACGCTTTACGTGAAACAAAATGTTTAAAGCTTTCTGATTTTTGAGCACTGCATTCTAAAATATTAGTGCAACGATACACGGCTTCACCATCTAATCGAATCACTTTACCCTCACATACTGGACATTTTGTGGGTGCTTCTACTTTTATATGATTAGCAGTGCGAAATAATTCATAACTTTGATCTAATTCTCTTTCAGATGTATTTTGCATATATTGTGATGTTAAATTCATCATCACTTTAGGAATCACATCTCCAGCTCGACTGATCGCTACTACATCTTGTTCAAATAAATCCAAACGTGCCACTTCATCCATATTATGCAAAGTCACATTAGAGACAGTGACACCACCAACAAAAACAGGTTTTAATCTTGCTACAGGAGTAACTGCTCCAGTTCGCCCAACTTGGAATTCCACTTTTTCTACAATTGTATTTTCTTCTTGGGCTGGAAATTTATGTGAAATTGCCCAACGTGGTGCACGAGATACAAAACCCAAACGTTGCTGTAAATTTAAATCGTCTACTTTAAATACAACACCATCAATTTCATAACCTAAATCATTTCGAATTGTCGAAAGTAATTTGAAATATTCCAAACAACCTTCAACGCCTTCAACAATTTGCATGTGTTCATTAATTTTAATGCCCCAGTTTTTTAACTGATATAAAATTTCACTATGGGTTTGTTTTAAACCTTCGCCTTCAACTAACCCCACACTATAAGCGCACATCTCTAATTTACGTTGACCAGTAATACGCGCATCTAATTGACGAACACTACCCGAGGCTGCATTTCGTGGATTAACGTATTTTTTTGTCCCTTGTTTTTGCGCCAATTCATTTAATAATTCAAATGATTTTTTTGGCATATAGATTTCGCCGCGCACTTCTAGGGTTTCAGGGTATCCCTCACCCATTAATCTAAGGGGGATGTTTTGAATCGCCCTTACATTTTCAGTAATATCTTCACCGGTAGAGCCATCACCACGAGTGGCACCTCTTACAAGTTCACCATTTTTATATAATAAACTCACCGCAATACCATCCAATTTTGGCTCACAGGCAAACTTTAAAATAGTTTTATTGTTAATTCGATTATCGATTCGTTTAGAAAAATCAAACATATCTTGGTCATTAAACGCATTATCCAACGACAACATAGATACTTCATGTGCCACCGTTGAAAAACCTGCTTTGACTTTAGCGCCCACTTTTTGAGAGGGGCTAACATTGGAATAAAATTGGGGGAATTGTTGTTCTAAGGTAATTAATTCTTTCATTAATTGGTCATAAGTCGCATCAGAGATATGCGGCTCATCGAGGACATAATATCGATAATTATGCCCTTCTATTAGTTTACGAATCTCTTCAATTCTTAAAGCGGCGTTTTCAGCCGCTTTGTTTTGATTGTTGTTTTGATTATTTTTATTATTTTCTGCAAACAGATCTAGAGTCATATATTAAGCTTGTTCTAATTGTTGAGTACGTTGAAATTGTCGAATACGATCTCGATATTGCTCAGTGGATTGATCAGTCAATCTATTTTGTGCATCGTCACGCACTTGACCATTTAATTCTGTCGCTAAAAAGTGAGCCACATTTTTCATTTGTTCAAACGCTGTAATTGCATCCACTTCACAAGGTAATTGCATAAACATGGACACACCAGGGGTGTTAAATTGATTGATACTTTCTAAATCAAACGTACCAGGCTGCACTGAATTTATTAAACTAAATTGGATTTGGCCTTGCTGATTTGAACTGTGAAAAATATTCATATCGCCAAAACGTAATCCACCAGCAATCATTGCATGATATAACTCTAAACCAGAGAAATTATCACTGTTTGATGTAATATTTAATACCAATACATCCTGCGCTGTTTTTGCTTTACTTTCTTGAGACTGTCCAGACTCTTCGTTAATATCGCTTTTAGTATCATCTACAGCACTAGTTACGGCTTCATTATTATGATCAGCACTTGATGCTAAATCATTTTTAGAATCCTCAGAATCTGAGTTAAACGAATACTCAGAAGACTGCAATAATACATCATCTTGATCAATTATCGTTTCATTTAAGTCTAAACTTGTTTGACGTTCACTGTCGCCTTCTAGTTCATCGTTGTCTGCCAGCTGCTCATGCGCAACTGAATCCATCAATACTGGCACATATTCATCTAGGTCCTGCTCTAAATCAGCAATGCCTTTTATGTGTGTCATTGGCGAATCAACAGAATCGTCATCAGTTGCAAACTCATCTTGTGTGTTTTTAACTTTTCTTGAACCACCATTTGGTAAATCAAAAGTCGATTCGTCCACTTCTACTTTATTTTTTTCATATAAACGTTGCTGATAACGTGGGCTTGCGTTACGCATTCTACGAATACCATCAATCACTAATATTAGTAAAACGATTACAACACCAACAATAAAAATCGTTTGATTGTCCATTTTAATAACCTTAA
>JALJPK010000136.1:5957-12403 GCA_022968985.1 Pseudomonadales bacterium
TAGCAGCTTCTTCAACGTTAACAGTCACTAAACGGGATACACCCGGCTCGTTCATTGTAACGCCCATTAATTGATGCCCCATTTCCATCGCAATTTTATTATGCGTGATATAGATAAATTGGACGTGTTCACTCATTGCCTCTACCAATCGTGCATATCGACCAACGTTGGCATCATCAAGTGGTGCATCAACTTCATCTAACATACAAAATGGCGCGGGATTAAGCTTAAATATTGAAAACACTAACGCAATTGCTGTTAGCGCTTTTTCACCACCACTTAATAAGTGAATGGTTGAATTTCGTTTCCCAGGGGGTCTTGCCATAATTGCCACACCAGTATCGAGTAAATCGTCACCGGTAAGTTCCAAGTATGCATGTCCACCACCAAATACTTTAGGGAACAGCTCTTGTAGACCACTATTTACTTTATCATAAGTTTCTTTAAAACGATTCCTTGTTTCAGTATCAATTTTACGTATAGCATTCTCTAATACTTCTATTGCTTTTTCAAGGTCTTCATTTTGTGCATCTAAATAATTCTTACGTTCAGCTTGTGCTTTATACTCATCAATTGCAGCTAAGTTTATGGCACCTAAGCGCTGTACCTTTGTCGCAATACTCAATAATGACGCTTGCCATTCATCTTCATTGGCATCTTCAGGTAATGTTTCTAACACCGCTTCAATATTAAAATTTTGCTCAGCTAACTGTTCTTGTAATGTTTGACGCCTGGTAATGATTGTTTGCGCATTCATTCGAACTTGCTCCAAATCATTACGAACTGCTAATGCATGCCTTTCAAATTCACCACGAGACGCTGCAAGTTCACGCATTTGTGTATCAATTTGTGTCATTTGACCACGAGCTTGATTCACTTTCTCTTCGATTTGTTGTTGTATCTCTAACTTTTCTTCAAGCTCTAAGCGCATTTCATCCAATGGATCATCCGACTCTTCCATTGACATCAACACTTGTTCTTTACGTTCATTTAAACGTTCAACCTGTTCTTCCAAACGCATTTTGCCCTGTTCGCGTGATTCAATTTGTGACTGTACTTTATTTTTTTCAACCGTTAGGTTTTGAGCTTTCATTTTACAATCACGTTCTTTATCACGTGTTTCATCAAGCGACATTTTCACATCGTCTTTTTGAGCCATTAAATTTTCACGCTCTTCAACCCCCCCTTCCATAGCATCTAAAGCTTCTTGTAATTCTTCGCGTGATTCTGAAATTTGTTCGCGCTCGTGTTCAAGCTGCATGTCTTGCTCTTCAATTTCTTCATGCACTTGTTTTGAACGTTTTTTCACTTGTTCAACTTGTACTTTTTTACCACTCAACTCAGCTGAAATTTGAGAGAAATGACGAGTTAATTCATTTAATTCACGCTGTGTTGTTTCACGTTCTTGCTCTTGAGATTTTTGTCTTAAAATAGCCGTTTCCAAATCCACTTCAAGCTCTTCAATCTCAGCATCTAATTCATCAAGTACAAATTCTAAATTTTCCAATTCACTTTCACGTGACAATATTCCTGCACTAGAATCACTGTCTTTAGACACTCTGAACCAATCTTTACTTAACCAAATTCCGTCTTTGGTAATCACTGACTGTCCAGCTTGTAAATTTGTTTGCAGCGTTAATGCTTGTTCAATATTATCAGCTAAAAGTACCGATGTTAATTCCATACCCAAAGCGTAACTTGACTGAACCTGACTAGACAATGTTTGAATTTGGCTCGAATTACTACTTAATGTACTTAATGCCAGTTTACCTTCATTTAACTGCATTAACGAATCGGTTAAACCGCTATTAATACTGTCAACACACACTGCTTGTAAATACTGCCCCATTACCACTTCAACGGCTTTATCCCAACCGTTTTGCACTTGAATTTTTTGAGCCAGCCTTGGTAAGTTGTGCATTTGTTTTGATTCTAACCAGCGATTCACTTCGCCTGATTGTTCATCTTTTGCTGCTTTTTGCAGCGCTTCTAATGTGGCCTTACGCCCTTTAGATTGTTGTTCTTCTGATTTTTTATTTTGTAAACGTGTACGAAATCGATCCACATTTTCTTTGGTGATTTCAAGATCCTCAATCAAACCATCAACTTGCATTTGGCATTGATCTTGTTGCTCTTGAGACTCTTCGGACTTTTCAATTAATTCTTGGATTAGCTCAGCTTCAGGACCCGTCACAAGGGTTTGTTTTTCAGCATGTAATCCACTTAAACGACGATTAATCTGCTCTACTACACGTTCTAAATGTTGTATACGAGACTGAGCGACTTCGGCTTGTTTTTGTGGACCTGCTGCACCTGAGTTATATAGCTCCCAAGCTTGTTGCCAGTCATTCATTTTTTCTTCAGAATCAGCAATGGCTTCACTTGCCATCATTTCTTCCTCTAAAGCCATTTCAACTTCAGGTTCTAACATTTCTAACTGTTCAATTAACTGCTCTAATTGATCTTTATCCATTTGTAAATTACGATTGACTTGGGACATATCTCGATCAACTTCGGCCATATCTTGGCCTAACTTCCCCGCACGCTCTTGTTTAAACTTCATATCCTGTTCAAACAAAACAATTTCTTGGCCTGCTTCATAAAACTGGCTTTGTAATTGATTAAACGACTCAGTCACTTCGTAATTAGATTCACGAAATTCTTCTATTTTAACATCAACACTCGACTGCCCCATTCTTTGTTCTTCAATTTTAGCTTCAAATTGAGCAATTTTGACATTTTCTTGTTGAACTTGGCTGTTAAGTGACTGCCAACGCATGGCATTTAACTGGGCTTTTTCTTGGCGTTCTTGTTTTTTAAGTTCGGTATATTTTTCAGCAGCCTGTGCTTGGCGATGTAAATGCGAAAGTTGACGACCTAATTCATCACGAATATCCGTTAAACGCTCTAAGTTTTCACGAGTACGACGCATACGATTCTCAGTATCACGACGGCGCTCTTTGTATTTTGAAATACCTGCAGCTTCTTCAATGAAAATACGTAATTCTTCAGGTTTAGATTCAATTAAACGAGAAATCATGCCTTGTTCTATAATCGCATAACTTCTTGGGCCTAAACCGGTGCCTAAGAAAATATCTGTAATATCCTTACGTCGACATTTGACACCATTTAAATAATAAGTATTTTGAGCATCACGTGTCACTTTACGCTGAATAGAAATTTCGGTAAACGAGGCATATTCACCGCGAAGTGAACCATCAGAGTTATCGAAAATCAACTCCACGGTACATTGCCCAACGGGTTTACGTCCATTTGAGCCATTAAAAATAACGTCGGTCATGTTTTCACCGCGTAATTTTTTAGCAGACGATTCACCCATCACCCAACGTACAGCATCGATTGTATTAGATTTACCGCAACCATTAGGTCCGACAATACACGACAAATTCGTTGGAAACGGGATGTACGTTGGGTCTACGAATGATTTGAACCCAGCAAGTTTAATGGCCTTTAAGCGCATAATGGCTTTATCCTACGCACAACAATACGATTAGTGTAAAAAGCAGACAGAATATGCAATTTTCATAAGGATTTCAATTGTTTAGGTGATATTTCGATAAATGCTTCTAAGTTTTTTTCAAAGTGCAATATTTCGAATATCGTTCAGTTTTCGATTCAACTGATTACTAACATAAATATACGATTTCAATCCTTTGGAAACAGATTAAACCATTACATGCACCCAATGGTTTAAATCCCTTTTTGTATCAAATAAAAAAAGCAGCCGAAGCTGCTTTATATTGAATTTAAATGATTTATCGAGATTTTAACGCTTCTATTCGACTATCTAAACTTGGGTGAGTTGCAAATATACTTAACTTGCCTTTAATACCAAATGCTAACATCTCACCTTCTAACTCAGATTCATTACCACCTTTTAAGCGCTCTAACGCTGCAATCATAGCTGATGCGCCCACTAATAAAGCAGCACCTTGATCGGCTGCGTACTCTCGTTTTCTTGAAAACCAATTAACAATCACCGACGCGGCAATACCAAATACTGTTTGTAATACAGATACAATAGCAAAACGTGCAAAAAAGCCTAATCCACCCCCACCTTCGTCATTTCTAAAAAAGTTATCGATAATATTTGTAACAATATGCGCAAAGAACATAACAAAGGTATTTAACACCCCTTGAATTAACGTTAACGTCACCATGTCACCATTTGAGATATGACTTATTTCATGGGCCAATACAGCGTCAACCTCTTGAGTGGTCATTGAATTTAATAAACCTGTACTGACCGCTACTAATGAATTCTTTTTACTGGGCCCGGTCGCAAATGCATTCACATCGGCCGAATGGTACACCGCTACTTCTGGCATTGTTATATTAGCAGCATCAGCTAAACGCTTGACTCTTTGCACTAAGTCCATAGCTTTTGGATCAGTTGAATCGTTAATCACTTGCGCTTTTACACTTCTTTTAGCAATCCATTTAGAAAGCAACAAACTGATAAAACTGCCACCCATACCAAAAATTAAACAGATAAATAATAACCCACCTAAACCATTACTATTGATCCCTAACATAGGCATGATAATACTTGCAACAATACCAAAAACAAACATCACTGCTAGATTGGTGGCTATAAATAAAAATATTCGTTTCATGTTTTACCTTTTTTAAAAATACAAGATTACTAAATGGCCTTAGAAACTTGTTTTTCAACTAGTAAATAGTCATGTTTTATTGTCATTATTTCGTTACAACCACGACTATTCAACTTGCGCTAAAATTTTGAGACAAACTAAATTGTTACGTTTTTTTATTATTTTAAATTAACCACACATTAAATATTCATCATATATTAACTGCAATAATTCAGGATAATTTTGCGCTTGATTACCTAGCACATCCCAAGTTAACACTTTGATTTCGCTTTTAGTTTCATGTAACACAGTTTCAATCAAAGTATCCACTAAGCCTTGATTAAACCCTGGCTCTACAAAAATGCATTTTACTTGAGCCTTAATCATCAACGCCTTTAGCTCTAATAACGTTTTAATTCCTGTGCTTTGTGACGGATCGGAGACAATAGCCGCCACTTCATTTAATTGATATTGTTCACTAAAATAATGAAAACCATCATGAAACACCATAAACGCAGGTCGATCACTTTTTAAAAGCTGGTTATTAAATTGATTCTCTAATTGTGTTATCTCGTTTATTAATTGTTTTAAATTATTTAGGATTGCCTTTTGCTGACTAGGGAACGTGGCCACAAGTTTATTACTCAAAGATTGGGCGAAATATTTTGTATTTTCACTTGATAACCAAAAATGTTTATCAATATTGTTATCATGATCAGTATCCCCATCGTATTCATCATGCTCTTCGTGTTCTTCGTGTTCTTCGTGTTCTTCGTGCCACATTAATGTATCGCGTATAACAAGCAACTTAAGTTCACTTTTATAAAGATCAAATTCAAAATCATTTTCATCAAACAACGCCGAGACATTACCTTCAAAGTGATCACCAATACCCACTACAAAATCCGCTTTATTCATCAACCTTATTTGCGACGGACTTAATTGATAACCATGAACATCAGTGCTTTTGATTATAAATTGAGATTCACCTACCCCCTTTAATAAACTTTGAGTGATTAGATGTAAGGGCTTAATAGTACTCACTATTAAGATTTCATTTTCTTGTGTTTGCTTTTCTTTCGAGCAAGAAATCAACAACAATAACGTGGCAATTATTGAAAATATTTTAATTTGGGGCAACATGTTAAAAGACTGCATTCTCATTTTTCATTCGCTAAACAAAGACAATCGGTTACAATATCATTTTTCCCTTATATATTCAGTACTTAGATGAATTCCCAAGCATTGGTTCAAGCAAAACAACTCAATTTAATATTACAAAATAAAACCATTTTGAATGATGTCAGCTTTGATATTATGCCAAATGAAATTATTACGTTAATTGGGCCAAATGGCGCAGGCAAATCATCGTTGGTAAAACTGATTCTTGGTATCAACAAACCCACGTCGGGAGTGGTTGCTAAATCCAAACAGTTAGAAATTGGTTATGTGCCACAAGTATTTCATGTGGATGACCGTTTACCGCTTGATGTACGAAGTTTTGTTATTTTAAATCAAAAACAAAAAAACAATCTTGATGAAACTCTGTCCTTGCTCAAAATATCCCATTTAAAACACCATCGTATCCAAGGTTTGTCAGGTGGTGAGTTACAACGGGTGTTATTAGCTCGTGCCATTTTAAGTAAACCTAATTTATTGATTTTAGATGAACCGGCCCAGGGGGTGGACTTTCATGGTGAAGCTGAACTTTACGCGCTTATTAATCAAATTCAAAAAGAGTTAAAATTGCACAGAAATGGCATTCCTTAAGTCAGAGATAACGAACATATTTTTCCCCTGTTTATACGATCTGTATGCAGACGAAAAAAG
>JALJPK010000137.1 GCA_022968985.1 Pseudomonadales bacterium
ATAATATTGAACTAGGAGTCATTGTAATCACCCAGTCACCGTCATAATTGTTTTGATCTGACATAACCGCTGTTTGCCAAATTACATTAGGTTCTGATCCAAAAACCAAGCTAGCGACAGTTCTCTTTAAACTGGGTGCAAAACCAATGATACTAAATTTATTAAAGTCACCTGCGTAATTTAAAACGGGGTTACCTGTGGAATCTAACGCAGAAAAAGTAAATTTAAGGTCGTCATCTAATGTGATGCTTTGACCTTGATAAGTAATACTACAAGCTGTTAATGCATCTACTAGGTTGACAGAATTTGTTGTCACAGAAAAGTGATCAGGGATGAATCGACCTACATTATTTATTGTGCTGGCTGCATCGTAACCACTATTTAAAAATCCATTATTTGTGATACTTGCTGTTAATGTAATGATACCCACTTCTGAATAACTTAAGCTGTAGTCATGGCTGTCACTTGAATAATTACTGCTAGATGTTACACCGCTTAACGTGCCAGTTACTCCACCAGCAGGTAATAAATTAGCCACTGTAATTTCTATTGATTCGTTTGTTGTATCAAAACTTGGAATGTCATCGTTATCACTTAAATCAGCGCCATTATCAGGTAAACCGTCATTATTGCTGTCATCGGCACTTTCCCATAATACAGGTGTAACCGTTAGGGTAAAATCCTCATCCACTTTTTTGAATACACTTCCATTATGATCAACTGAATTGAAGTTAGAAGAATTTGAATCATTATCAAAATCCATGGCTAACGCAAAAGGTAATAAGGTGATTATTCCTGACTGTCCTACTATGTCTAGTTCAGATCCATCGGTATCTAAAGCGTAACCTGAAACTTCATCCTTTATATATAATTCAAACTGTCCAATATCATCATTGCTGATTTCAATATTGGCGACACCATTGATAAAACCAAATGTTTCATTTGAGCTATTGGGTTCTGGATCTTTTAATTTTACGTTATTTAATCTTGGTGTACTTTGACCTGTCATTAAATATATTGGATCGTACCAAGCTTTTATTTTGTTTTGATTATAATCAGTTGCGATACCACATTGATTATTTGATGGGTCTGTTTGAATTAATGTAATTGATACTCCAACAGGTTTACCAGCAATTTGAACGCTGTCTGGTTCCACTAGAAATACATTATCAGCAAAACTTATTATTGCGCTGTTTGAGCTTACACTTGCCGTAGTATCGATTGCGCTAATGATTTGATTGTCAGCATGATTATTTTCAAGATCTAAAACAATAATACCAAGATCAGAGGTCAAAAACGAATAAGTTGCTGCTCCGTCATCCGTTGTAATATCACTCAAAGTGCCATTGGCATTGTTAATTGTCCATGTACCGTGATTACTTGTTGTGCTCAAATCCATCGAGCCGGTGTAATCAGTAATGGTTACATTGGAAGCATCTTTGGCTGTAATAGTAATGGCACTAGGAAAAGCTGAACAAGTTGAACCAACAGAGTTAAAGCTGAAGTCAAAATGGTCAATAGTAGGCGTTACTACTGCTGCAGTAGTTGGGCAAATATCCGCAAAATTTGGTGTTGTTACAGAGGTAGTCGGATCGACAAAGTGTAACTCTGCATTGGCGCTTAAACTTACGTTTTGAGCAGCAATAGAGCCATATATAGCAGTTGGCCCACTTGAAGGTGAATATATAAAAACATCTCCAGCCACGTACACATAACCAGAAATGATTGAGCCGGAACTTAACGTCATGTTGTTGTAACCGACTAAAATAAATTTCCCTGGATCCCCCGTACCTGGTGATGGTGTATTGATAGTATTTAAATCACCCACAGTAAAGCTATTATTTACAAACAATCTCACTGAACCAGAGCCTGTAATATTTATTGTAACCAAACCATTAATCGCATAATTATTAATAAAATAATCGCCAGGGGCTAAGTTAATTGTGGAGTCATAGTTAATTGTGAGTTGATTAATTCTGTAGACACCACCTACTGGGCTATCAAATGTAATTGTTGCGGCACCTCCAGCGCTAATTGTGTCATGATCGGTAACGCTGCCATCAAATATGATATCTTCACCATAGTATTTGTAGGTACTGGCTCCACCACTTTGAGTTTGAAATGCAGGCAGTGTAAGTGTCGGCATTGTATTATTTGTTATAGTGCAATCTGATGAGCTGCAAGTAGGGCGTGTATTACCTCCACCTAATGAAATACCTGTTGCGAATATTAGATTGTCTGGGCTATTAAAAATAGTGGCATCGGTGCCAAGGGTTAAGTTTCCACCTGTACCGGTTGTACCCACTGCGTCACCAAATGTATCGCCGCAACTTGTAGGTGTTGGTGTAACCACTACTGTTGTTGTTGGGCAAGTTCCCCTGGTTTCATTATATAAACGAGTGACTTCGGTAGAATCAATTGGGTAGTTGTATATGTTTAATTCATCGGCTAATCCGTCTACAGAAAATTTAGGGTTAGAATCACCGGCACGTTTATCAAATAAATATATTTCATCATACTCGCTAATAGTTGTAAAATTTACCCAGGGATCAGACCCACTGCTTACCGAGGAAGTGACAAGTGAGCCGTCAATATAAAATTGTACATCTACAGAAGATGTAAAATCCCAAGCATAAACAATATGATGCCAATCTCCTGCTACAAAAAAAGTTTTTGAAGTATTAATAGCGATTATATTATTGGCGTCGTCTTCAAACTCAATTTTAAGACGACCCTGGGCATTAATTTCGACATCAAAAATTCTAATGCCTTTTTTTGCGTATATTATGCTGCGTCGATCACCTGCGTAATCCCAGTCACTATCTAATTTTACCCACAATGCAACTGAGCCTTTTTCTGCAATTACACTTGAATCAATGTCTGTTGTTACTCCAACAAAATCAGCTGTTGAATCCCAGGGGGTTTGCACAGCGGAGCAAATTTGTCCGGAAGCATTAATTTGTGACAACGCAGCGGGAATACCTGTATAGCCGTTGCCTGAAGTATCTGCATAATTGCCTGAAACTAATTCATCAAAAGTAAATTGAGCAATTAATTTTTCACTGTCTAACGAACATAATTCACCAAAGTCAGCATTGTTTAAGCTAGGGTCTTCATAATGTAATTCAATGTTGTTATACCCAACAATATTAGACGCTGCTAACGATCCATAAAAAAACATATTATTCAAAACAATATCTTTAGCAGAATATAAATATCCAGTGAACCATGTCGCATTAGAAAAATCCACATTGTCGTAAGCAATAATGACTAGTTTACTCGCATCACCAGAACCTAAAACATTGGTATTAAATTTGGATGAGGCGAAGGGGGTAAAGGCATTTTTAATAAACAATCGTACGGTACCTGAACCACTGACAGAAATTTGATTACTGACCCCTACATTAAAATCCTCAATATAATAATCCCCTGGTGCAAAAATAACCCCTCCAGCATAATTGGTTTGTAAGGTTTTTATTTTATAGGTCGCATTGGATGGATTTAAAAATTCAAAAAAACCAGCGCCATTAGAGATTAACTCGTTATGTTCGAGAACCGATCCATCAAAGGTGTGGGTTATATTTGAGTTTAAGGTGATATTGGCGCCACCAGGAGAGGTTTGAAAGTTTGGTATTGTTAGTGGTGTTTTAGTGGATGTTGACACACAAGGGCCACCATCACATGTTGTGGTTGATGTTGTAAGATTAGTAGAGGCAATTAATCCATCAGGGTTACCGTAAATATTAGTATTAAACCCTAGGTTTACATCCCCACCACCATCGACGGTGCCGATAACATCATCAAATATACTCATACAACTTTGAGAGTTATCAGACCAAACAAAACTGCTAAATAATGACAATAAAATAAAAAATATTATATGTTTGAATGCTTTCAAATTAAACCCAACAACAAACCAAAGATACAATGATTCTAGTTTGTTAATTGGGTTTACATTGTAAATAAATGTGAAGAGAACCGAGGTTGATTTAACTATATGAAAAGGGAGGGTTAAAGTTAAACCATTAAAGTTTTAAACTCGTTAGAAGGTTTAGCCATTATTTTTATGTGTTTATAAATATCTTGGATCGATTGATTTCTGGCTTTATCTGCGTCACTGAAAAAACCTATATACTCTTGATAATGAGTTTGAATCAAAACCACCTTAGTATCGCCATAAAGGTAGTTTTGTTCTGGCTCAATTCGATTAATGTCTTCATTTACTTGATAAATTTTAATTTGAGATAAACGATGAGCTAAATTAAAGAAATCACACGAACGAGTTAATTGGCTGTCAAACTGAATGATTTCAAGCTGTGCATGTTTAAATGCTCTTAAGAACTTTTTAATCGCACTGATAACACGCTGATCAGACCAGATAACAGGGTCAATTCGTCTCACATAAACGTTTACAAATCGTCTTGATGCTATAAATGCTGCCTCTAAGGCTAAAATCATTTCTTCTTGGTTTTTAAATTTAGCCATTTTTCATATCAACTTCATTTAAAGATTCGCGAATTGAGTTAAACGAACTAAAACGCCTTTGTGATATTAAGCCGTTTTCTAAAGCTAATGTCACCGCACAACCGGGTTCAGTTTTATGTTTGCAGTCTCTGAATTTACATGAAAGGCCAGCTTGGTTTAATTCACCAAATGCTCCAATTAATGTATCTTCATCAATATGCCAAAGGCCAAATTCACGTACACCAGGGCTATCGATTAAATCACAACCGTTTTCACCATGATACAATCTAGCGGTAGTGGTTGTGTGTTTACCTTTACCAGTGGCTTCACTGACTTCATTTGTTTTAACATTTACATCACTAAATAACGCGTTAATAAGTGAGGACTTACCAACTGCAGACTGCCCAACAAATATGCTGATTTTGTTGACAGCTAATGCAGTGATTTGTTTTACAGACTCTTCATCTTGGCATGAAAGCGTAATGCAGCGATAGCCTAAACGTTGGTATTCAATTAAACCATCAATCAAAGGATGATCAGGGGTTAATAAATCTTGTTTATTTAACACAATAACGGGCTCAATATTACAGCCATGAGCAGCTACTAAATAACGATCAATTAAGTTAAGAGGAGTGTTTGGACTAGGAGCGGCTACAATAAAGATCTGATCAATGTTTGATGCAACGGGTCGCATTTGGCCACGCATGTCTGGGCGAGATAATAGCGAGTGGCGTTCGCAAACTGCTACAATTACACCTTCGTTGTCATCGCACATATGCCAAATGACTTGATCACCAGTTACTAACGCAGGTACATTAGCGCGTTTATAACAGCGTTGGTTTTGACCTTTATAAGGGCCATCTAACGCTTCGACTTCTAATGTGACTCCAAAGTGGGCAATAATCATGCCCTTGAAGGCAGGTCCAGCTTCACCAGAAAGTTTTGCATCTGCCTTTTGATCACGTTTATTTTGGCGTTTTTGTTTAAGTGCCATAATAGAGTTAATACGTGTTTGTTGTTGACCTGTTAAACGTCTTTTTGCCATTAGGTTTTTCAATTGCTTTTAGAAACAGCTATCATACATAAAAATAATTAATAGAGTGGCGCAAATGGATAAAAAAACCAATTTAATTTGGATTGACCTAGAAATGACAGGTCTAGAGCCAGAAGTTGAACGAATTATTGAAATTGCCACTGTGGTAACGGATAAAGATTTAAACGTTTTAGCTTATGGTCCAAATTTGGTAATCAATCAAACCAAAGCATTAATGGACTCAATGGACTCGTGGTGTACTAATCAGCATGGTGGATCAGGTCTAACCCAAAAAGTGTTAGATAGTGATATTGATGAATCCAAAGCACAACACGATACGATAGAATTTCTTACTAAATATGTTGATGCTGGTGCCTCCCCAATTTGTGGTAATTCAATTGGGCAAGATCGCCGTTTTTTAGTTAAATACATGCCTAAATTGGAAGCGTTTTTCCATTATAGAAATTTAGATGTATCAACCTTAAAAGAGTTGGCAAGTAGATGGCGCCCTGATGTACTGGCTAAAGTAGTCAAACAAGGTTCACATTTGGCATTAGACGATACAATTGATTCCATTAATGAATTAAAAACATATCGAGAACATTTCTTAAAAGTCGATTAGTCCTTTGTTATTAAACTCTATTGATGCACCACAGCAATCGAGTTTTATTTTATTCCCGTCCTACAATTCATTATTAATGAAGCACGATTCAAAATAACAAAGACATCACATAAGCAATTAAAGCCCCTAAAACAACCCTGCTAGAATTTCTAATTTGCTGTGACCTATACGTTCACATTTGGCATTAGACGATACAATTGATTCCATTAATGAATTAAAAACCTACAGTGAGCATTTCTTAAAAGTTGATAAGTCTTTGTTATTAAACTCTATTGTTACGCTACTGCAATAGAATTTTATCTTATTAAAGGCTTATATTATTAATGATTAACTATTCAAAATAACAAAGTCATCACATAAGCAATAAAAGCACCTAAAACAACCCCTGCTAGAATTTCTAATTTGCTGTGACCTATACGTTCACGAAGTGGTTTTTTAACTTCTAAAGTGGATTGATTGACTAATTGATTAATTAATACTGCCTGCTCAGCAATTTTCATTCTTAGACTCGATGCATCTAACAATACAATAAAACTTAAAGTAATAGCCACTGCAAAAGCAGGGTGATTAATGCCTTCTTTTAGAGCAATTAAACAGGTTGTGGAGCTGACTATTGCACTGTGATTACTTGGCATACCTCCATAACCAATTAAATCAAAGGCTAATCTTTTTGAGCGAATACAATTGATTAAAAATTTGCTAATGCCAGTGATTAACCAAGCCAAAAAAGGGCAAACTAAATAAATAAAATACGACAATTCCATAATACTATCCAAAAAGACTGATCTGAGTTGGCCAAAGTGCCCAAGTACAAACACCTACCCAAGCTAGGATACAAATAATAAGTTGTGGGTCAGAATATAACGAATCAGTAGGGGATTCACCTTCTTCGTTTGATTCAACAATAAACCAATAACGAAACAAACCAAATAATACAAACGGAATTGTAATTACTAAGTCTTCATGTTTATCCATTACAAACAAACTGTAAAATAATAAGGCAGCAGTGGCTGACATTTCAGCGTATTTATCCACTAATTCAACCGTATAATGTTTTAAAACTGAGCGGCCTTTTTCACCAGATAAATGTAACTCTTGGCGGCGTTTAACGGCTGCTAAATATAAGGCTAAAGAAAGTGTGGTAACAAACATCCAAGACGACAATTCAACATCTAATGCTTGTGCGCCTGCCCAAGTACGTAACACAAAACCAATGGCAATCACAAAAATATCGATGACAGGTTGGTGTTTTAAAAAATAAGTGTAAGCCAAGTTTAAACAAAGGTAACCGACAATCACTAAAAGACTTTGTGGTTGATATATAAAACCCACAACAAGGCAAGCGTAAAGACACATTAATAACACGATGGCCTGTTTGGGTTTAACAATCCCCTGAGCTAATGGTCTTGTTTTAGATTTTTTAGGGTGTCGTTTATCTGCTTCAATATCGTTTAAATCATTAAGAATATAAGTAGCAGATGAAGCGGCGCAAAATAAAATCATCACAAATATGGATTGGGTCACACTTTGAAAATCTAGGAATAATCCAGTAAACATCAACGGTGCAAGAACAAATACATTTTTAATCCATTGTTTCGGGCGCATTAAACGCAGCAAACCCATGTAAACGGTTTTCTTGCTAGGGTGTTCGGTGGTAAAGTGCATGATTTTTTAAGCCAGTTAAAGTTATGAAACGCTCGCTAAAGTACACTATGTTGGTAGTTTTTGCCATCATTGCCATTGTCAGTAATCTGCTTACTCAGGAGTTGAGCTTTTTTGTGTATGATCAGCGTTATGCAATTTACCTTGCCATTTTTATGGGGACGGGGGTGGGGCGGGTTGTGAAATACTTATTAGATAAAACATTTTTGTTTAATTATAAAACTAAAAATGTATCTCATGAAGGGCGTACTTTTTTTCTTTACACATTAATGGGACTGGCTACCACGTTGTTATATGTGGTGTTCGAAGTGAGTTTTGATTATATATTTAATGATAAACTGATGCGTAATATAGGTGCCGTTATTGGTTTAACTTTGGGTTATTATATTAAGTATATTCTCGATTCAAAATTTGTATTTGTGGAAAAAACAGATGACTAATTCAACGATGAAAACCTCATCAATAAAAACATCAACTATAAAAACGTCAACTATAAAACCTTCAACTATAAAAAGTTGGGGTAATTACCCCAGCGCTGAAACTGAGCAGTTTTTTGCGCGTTACATTGTTGATGTGCGAAAACATATTTTATCAAATGATGAGCTGATAGCACGTGGACAGGCAAGAAGTTATGGAGACAGCTCACATGCAAATACCACACTCAATACCACCCATTTAAACCAGTATATAAATTTCGATCAGCATTCTGGTTTATTAACCTGTTTTGCCGGCACCACGTTAGAGAATATTCTTAATACGTTTGTACCCAAAGGTTGGACGTTAATCATTACACCGGGTACAAAATATGTGACGGTGGCAGGTGCTATTGCAAGTGATGTGCATGGTAAGAATCATCATATTCAAGGTTGTTTTAGTCAATGTATACAACAAATTACATTAATGCTGGCAAACGGTGAGTTAATAGAATGTTCACCAGTTAAAAATACTGAGTTATTCCAAGCTACTTGTTCAGGAATGGGTTTAACTGGTGTCATCATTAGTGCCACTATTAAACTACAGAAAACCAAAACCAGTTATTTTTCGCAAGATACGATTAAAGCAAAAAATATTGAACAGGCCTTAAAAATATTCGAACAAAAACAAGACAGCGATTATCATGTTGCGTGGATCGATTGTTTGGCAACAGGTGATCAATTAGGTCGAAGTATTGTTATGTGCGCCAAGACAGCGAATAAACAACAGCTAAAATTGCATAAATCGGCCAAATTAAATGTACCGATGTTTATGCCAAATTTAACCATGAACCGTTTTAGTATTGCTGCATTTAACGCATTGTATTTTAATAAAGCAAAAGACAATCAAAACCAAATCGTACATTATGAATCGTTTTATTATCCGTTAGATGGTTTGAAAAATTGGAATCGTTTATACGGCAAAAATGGATTTGTGCAATATCAGTTTGTTGTGCCTAAACAAAACGGATTAGAAGCGCTGACTTTAATTTTAGAAAAAATATCCAACTCTAAACAGGGCTCGTGTTTAACTGTGCTTAAAGAATTAGGTCCTGAGAACGAAAATTATTTATCGTTTCCAATCAAAGGTTATACCTTAGCATTGGATTTTAAAGTGTCGCCAACTATATGGGGTTTATTAGATGAACTCGATGAGTTAGTACTGAAATATGGCGGCAAGATATACCTATGTAAAGACGCTCGAATGAGCGAACAGACATTCAAACAATGTTATCCAAATTGGACAAAACTCCAAAAAGTTCGTGAAAAATTTGGAAGCTTACAAAAATTTAATTCAAATCAATCAAATCGATTAGGACTACACCCATGAAGACTTTACCCACAAAGAATGTCGTCATAATTGGTGCAACCTCTGCAATCGCCAAACAAGTGGCCAAAAAATACGCAGACAGCAATAACCAATTATATTTAGTGGCAAGAAACCAAGAACAATTAAATATCATCGCACAAGACTGCCAAGTAAGAACCGATCAAGGCGTGAATACGTTTATTGCAGATTTAACTGATCGCACTCAAATCAATAAAATGTTTGAAGACATTCAAGACAAACTATCATCAATCGATGTGTTGTTAGTGGCGCATGGAACGTTGCCTGATCAAAAAAACTGCGAACAAGATGTGGATCAAACATTAAGAGCAATTGCTGAAAATGGATTGAGTGTGATTAATATTCTAACCATTGCAGCGAATATTCTTGAAAAGCAAAAAAGCGGCAATATTGCTGTTATTTCAAGTGTGGCGGGTATGCGCGGTAGACAGTCAAATTATGTTTATGGTTGCGCAAAATCGATGGTAAGTACATTTTTGCAAGGTTTACGTAATCGATTACACAAAAGTGGTGTGTATGTCACTGACATTAAACCCGGTTTTGTAGATACACCAATGACAGCACATATAGAAAAAAAAGGTGCACTTTGGGCAAGCAGTGAACAGGTAGGGCAAATTATTGTAGAAAGTATACAGAAAAATAAACAAACCGTTTATGCGCCGTTTTTTTGGCGTTATATCATGTTAATTATTACGTCTGTCCCTGAATTTATTTTTAAAAAATTATCATTATAAAGGTAGGTTATGAATTCTCATTTTGAAAAATATAAACACTGGTATTTCACTACTGCGTTAATGTTGCTTCCAAGCATTTGGTTGGTAGCAACATTGGTTGACTCATTAACCCTATTTGTAATCGAAACAGGATTGCATTCTAGTAATCAATCATTCCTATACTGGGCATTTAATAGCCAGGAAGTGAAATGGTTACTTACAAGTCGACCTTTGATTAAAACCAGTTTTACGCATTTTAGTTATTTTATAATGCTGTCATTAATTGTTACATTTTTTATATTAAATACTATTTATATCCAAAATAAAAAAATAAATATTTTACACCTATTTAAAACCCACGCGCTTGAGGTTGCTTTTTTATTGGGTTTAACACTCTTAGTGTATATATCGGTTGAACCTGAGCTTCGTGTGTTTTCCGACGAATCAAATTTGGCGGCTATGGCAAAAGCCATGGCTTATGATAATGAAGTGTTTAACTCAACAATGGGTAATTATTATTACCAAGACTATCGTTCAATCAGTGATGTTGTACCAAAACGTCCGTTGATATTTCCAACGTTTGTTGCCATTGTGCACACATTGACTGGTTATCGTTTAGAAAATATTTTTATATTTAATTCAATTGTATTGTTTATATTATTAAACTTTATCTATTTTATGGTAAAAACACGTTTTGGTTTGATCGCTGCTATTAGTTCGGTATTTTTTGTATTAGCTCAACCCGTTGTTTCTATTACCGCTTCTTCTGGTGGGTTTGATTTACTTTCAACCTTATTTGCATTATTAACCTGTATTGCATTTACAAGATTCTATAACGATAAAACGTTTTTCTCACTTGTGATTTTAATTGTCACATTCATCATATTTGCCAATATTCGTTACGAGTCATTAATGTATGGCGGCATTATGTTAGTGGCGTTATTGATCTTTAAAAAAGTAGATCTAAACCTAATTAAAAAGGCATTAATTTTAACTGGGCCGATTATGTTATGGATGTCGCCCACTATTTGGCAGCGTATTCTAACAGCCGGAACGTATGAGAATCCTGATGATCGTGGTGTATTAGCGTTAGATTCATTGTTTGTAGATCATGTTCAAGGGATGTGGGCCAGTCATTTCAGGTTTGATTTCTTTTTGCCTTATGCCCCAGTTATTACGTTTATGGCAATGGCGGTATTAGTTTTTTGGGTGGGTTATACCTATTATAAAAAACACCAAGATAAAACAGTATTAGATCAATTTAAATCGCCTATTATTTGGCTTTTGGTTTTATGTCTCATTATCAATTTAATGGTGTTTTTAATGCACCACAATGGTCGATTTAATCACCCTACATCGTTTAGATTCTATTTGATATTCTCTATTGCAATGTCTTTGATTCCAGTGACTTTGTTTTATTTTAAGAATCGTATTTTACAATATACGTTATTAGGTTTAAGTGTGGTGTTATTTATTAGTTATCATTCAGCAGCAGTGACTGACAGAAGTACAAAGTCACTCACGTCAGAGCGAGCAGTGAGTTTTGTGAATGAAATTATTAATACACAAACTGATAAAAACTTTATGTTAGTGGTAGATACACCTGGCCGATTCACTCCTAACGATATTGCAGTAGTCAGCCTTGGACATGCTAAAAGTAATCATCATAATATTCAAAGAAACTTGGACACTTATTTATATCAACGAACCATTATAATTCAGCGTATTAATATAAAATCAGATGAACCGATTAAGTCCGATGAATTGCCAGATGGATATCACTTAATAGAAATCACAGGTTTAAAAGTGGTTAATGGTCAATATTTAAGAGCGTCATATATGTTAAGAAGCAAAGAGTTTGAAAAGCAGTAAGTATAAATTCTGATAGAGCATAGATGTCAAAACAACAGGTTTTGATAATCAATTAACGCCAGCTAATTTAGCTGGCGTTTTTTTGTCTAAGTATTGGCTGTGTTTTGAAACAGTGTTGCTGCAGCGCTAACAGCTTGAAAGTATTCACTTTTTCATGTTTTTGAGC
>JALJPK010000138.1 GCA_022968985.1 Pseudomonadales bacterium
TTTACTGGCCATTTTCAAGAATCTGTGACGCCAGTTAAACGATGTGGTCAGGTTAATTTCACATGTTTTAGCACAGGCTTCTAATGTTTGGCTTTGACACATAGATTGTAAATAATCGAGCCATTTATCGGGTTTATGTAATCTAAAAAACTCAGTTCCACGAGTGCAAACAAAGGTTTTTAGACAGCCTTTACAACGGTATCTTGGGCGGTTATTTGCCGATCCAAAATGGATGATCTGATCTGATTGGCAGTGAGGACACTGTGGGTGTTCATTCAATTCTTTTTGTAAATTTGCAAAAATCACATTTGGCTGGGCAAACGTATCTTTTAATTGAGTTTGAAGGGTTTCAAATTGAAATTTAGAAATTGACGTGACTTCATTTTGAAAACCTTTTACTGCGGACTCTTAATTAGAATAGATTAAGAAATGCTACTTTCAAGTTAACAACATAGTTTTCATAAATAGCCAATAAAATTGACACAACTATTAGACATAGTAATATATGCTTATCCATATATACCCATATCTTTAGCTAAGTTCCATCAACTTTATTCTTTTGGTTTTATTTATGCTTGAACCTGCTCAGTTTTTTAAATGCCTGTCTGAAGAATTACGCCTTAATACAGTTCTATTAATTTTTAGTGAAGGTGAATTATGTGTATGTGAATTAATGGCAGCTCTTGATGTTACACAACCTAAAATCTCAAGACATTTAGCGTTATTAAGAAGCAACGGACTTCTAAATGACACTCGACGCGGCCAATGGGTTTATTATTCGATTGCAAAAAATCTACCGCAATGGAGCACAAGCATACTCGATACACTTTACAAATCATCCTCTACTCCAATCAACCAGTTTAAACAACAACTTAAAACGATGAAAAATCGTCCTAGTTGTTGTTAAGCACCTTCAAAATTAAATCCTTTTAACATTTAATCACTTTTAACTATTAACTATTAACTATTAACAACTTATAGAAGACTCCATATGAAATTCTTATTTATTTGCACCCACAATCGTTGCCGCAGTATTTTAAGCGAAGCGATCACAAACGATTTAGGCCAAGGCCGTATTACTGCTGTAAGTGCGGGCAGCGCACCAGTTGGTGAAGTGCACCCACTTTCACTTAAATATTTGACTGAAAAAAATATTTCTACAAAAGGTTTGATTTCTCAGTCATGGAATGAGTTTGAAGCGGATCAACCCGATGTCGTTATCACCGTTTGTGACAGTGCAGCAGCTGAAACCTGCCCTATTTGGTTTGGTAATTGCGCAAAAGTACACTGGGGATTAACCGACCCATCAAAATTAGAAGGTTCTGATGAAGAAATTAAAGCAGCGTTTTTTACAGTCATGCACATCATCAAAACACGTACACAAGCTGCGTTAAAATTAGATTTAGAAAACATGAGCCAAATTCAACAACAAGCAGCACTAAACAAAATTGCAACGGAGATTAATTAAATGGGATTGTTCGAGAGATATTTATCGGTTTGGGTGGCTTTATGTATTGTTGCGGGAGTTGGTTTTGGTTTAGTGATACCCGGTGCTTTTGAAACACTTGCTGATTTAACAGTTGCGAATGTAAATATTCCTATTGCGATTTTTATCTGGGTAATGATTTACCCAATGATGGCTCAAGTTGATTTCTCTTCAATTAAAGACGTGGGTAAAAAACCAAAAGGTTTGGCCCTTACATTAGTTGTTAACTGGTTAATCAAACCGTTTACTATGGCGTTATTAGGTTGGTTATTTTTCCGATTAATATTTGCCGATATAGTAGATCCTGAAACTGCCACCCAATATATAGCAGGTATGATTTTATTGGGTGTAGCACCCTGTACCGCTATGGTTTTTGTATGGAGTCAACTAACAAAAGGTGACGCTAATTACACGTTAGTGCAGGTATCCATTAATGACGTCATTATGATCTTCGCATTTGCACCACTTGCGGGTTGGTTATTAGGTATTTCAAATATAACCGTACCTTGGGACACTTTAATTTTGTCGGTTTTATTGTATGTATTATTACCTTTAATGGCGGGTATTATTACTCGAAAACTTTTAAGTAAAAAACAACTTAATAATTTTTTCCGATTAACTAAACCTATTTCAATTTCTGGTTTATTAGGCATAGTATTATTATTGTTTGGTTTTCAAGCGCACACAATTTTAGCTAATCCATTGGCTATTTTATTAATTGCCATTCCATTATTAATTCAAACATACGGTATATTTTTTATTGCATTGTATGGGGCTAAACTTTTAAAGTTACCACACAATATTGCTGCCCCTGCTTGTATGATTGGTACATCAAACTTTTTTGAACTCTCAGTAGCGGTGGCGATATCTGTATTTGGCTTACACTCAGGAGCTGCTTTAGCAACAGTTGTGGGTGTATTAGTTGAAGTGCCGGTTATGTTGTCGCTGGTTTGGTTGATGAATAAAAATCGAGAGAGCTGGGGTTAGAATAAAAATCTAAAACTAAAACTAAAACTAAAAACTCTTTTAACCAAAACCAAAACCAAAAAAAGCCGAGTTCATAAATGAGCTCGGCTTTTTTTTATTTTTTACAACTTAAACGTATTTTTTAATAAGCATTGTATTCATTTTATATTATAAAAAACGAACCCAAGACACGGCAACGGCTTCACCTTCTGCATCAGGATCATTCGGAGCAAACCTACAAGTTGGATTAGCCACTCCTGTAATTACTCTACCCTTAATAACATCACCATTAGCATCAATAAAGTCTTTTTTGTCTCTGTATTGAACACTTTTAACACCATCAGCATCTTTAACAATATATTTATAAACAACAATACCATTAATTTTATATTCAAGTTGACCATCATCCCCACGATCACAATCAGTTGATGGGATGGCTGTTTTATCATAAGAGACTGATTTAATTTGGTTTAAATTAGCTGAACTACCACTTAATATATTAGGAGAGGTCTCTGCATCATTTTCATTTAATGCCACCATAGCACCTGTAAGATTTAAAGTGCCACGTCCAGAAATTCGATCGCCAGCTATCATTGTACCAAACATCGAAACTGTACCTGTTATATTAATTAGTCCACCTTCATATACTGGTACGTTTTTTGTGTAATCAATGCCACCCACAGCCACTACTACATTACTTAAAATAGTGGGGGTATAAGTTCCATCCGATGGACACATATCAATAGGGCTATATTGACTAAAGTTATTAGTACCACCACCGGGACTACCAACATTACCATCAGTTATATAATTAAAATCATTATTACAAACCGCCGCAAAACCAGCATAATTGGGAGCCACCGCCCTATCCATTCCGGTACTTGTTCTATAATTACCCGTTACCATTTTTGTCGCAAGAGAAAAAGCAACCGCATCATTTAAGTCACCTTCAAAAAAATAAGCTCCCGTAGTAATCGCACTGCCTCTAATTTTCCATTCTACATTTTCAACGATTACGTCATCCTCAACCACAGATGAGTAAACCGCACTAAAACAGTTACCATTTGCATCTGAGCATGGATAAATATGGTCTTTGTTTGTATTACACCAACCATTACTGTCATTTATTTCCAAACAAAACTTTTGACCACTTTTCTGACCACGAAGATAATATAAACCATCCTCTTTACCTTCAATACCTTTAACTTCAATTCGTATTCTATCCTTTTCCACAACCGCATATGCATCATATGAAAACGCGTAATTAGCAAAACCTTTTAAATCCCAAACGTTAACATGAGGCTTAATCATTACAAAAAGGTCAAGTTCAGGCACTGCTTCAATCAACAATTCACTATCATCGGTTAACCAACCCGCCACATTACTTGGGTTATTTGCACAACCCGTACCCACAACATCACCCACTGTTAATCCGGTTGATTCCAAAATAGAAGGATCAATAGTATAAGGATCTGGATTCACAGTTAATTTTGTACTGTTATGCTCATACTTTTTATTACAAACCACTTTGCCATATGACTTAATATCCACTAAACCACTTGCACCACTTCCCACATAAGCGCCTGAATGAATATTTACCTCACCTCTACTTTCAATATTTTTAACTCTTGATTCATTGCCGGCAGTCACTTTTGTATTAGATTTTGCTAATTCAACCCCACCTTTGCTGACAATAATATTCGAACCGGCTTTAAAAACAGTTGAATTAAGATTATTCGAAGAACTTGTAATATTTCCGTCTGCTGTGACATCTACAGCCGCATAAGTACCTGATAAATTAACATTTCCTTTTGCAGTTAAAATAGCCACAGAACCAGCTGATGCAATAAAATTACCATTAGTTTTAATATTGATAAAATGCTGATTATTAGAACCAACAGTTAAATCAATATTACCTGTTGCATTTATGTTTTCAAGATTGGCTACCGTACCGTTTATACCAATATTACCATCTACATTGATTGTGGAGCTTGTTGTTATTTTAACTGTAGTGGTACCTGATATTGATAAATCACCATAAAAATTCATATCACCATCAATAGTGTCACAAGGAGGTGGGCATGCTGTGGGCACCACTTCAAAAAACACCTCAACAGCGGAGGTGGATTTTGCATTGGCTTCATAAAATTGTATTGTTGCTTTAATCACTTCATTCTGATTATTTACTTCATCTTTTGCAGTGTAATCAATTATTTCAATATTATATACGGAATCACTAAGATCAAAATCTAGTGTAATACTCTGCCCTTCTAACAACGCTCTATCCGTCTCCAACCCATCAATATATTCTCGCATTAACTCAACACCGGTCCACAATCCTGCCTGAGAATGCACAATTGCATGAGTGGCCACTTGTTTTTCTTGAGTACTTCTATTATTAGCAACCACAGCCAACATAGCAGTAGTCAGTAACATACCTATAATAATAATTACTAAAATAGTGGCTAACCCACTTTGTTTTTTAAGCGAGGGTAGTTGTGGTTTTTGGGAGGAGAACAACATAAATATTCCAAAGAATTAAATATTAATAAGACAAAATTGTTTTCGTTAAAAATTAAAATTTAACTTTTAATTATTAACTTTACGTATAAACAGTCTTAAAAAATTTTAAGACTATTTAGAAACACCCTGACTTTAAACCAAAAAAATATATATAAAATCGGGACTAGAAAAATAACTATAAACACGCGGATTTTTTTGCAGATTTAGGGTCATTTAGTCAAAGTAACACAGTTTTCCACAGCATTACCAGTGTATTTTTGAATATCTACCACAAGCAAGCCTTAGCTCACAATATCAAAAACAAAACAGATACAACTTTAACAAAACAAACAATATTATTAGAGCTTAAAAAACATTTATGCTTAAAAAGCACTCAAGCTTTAACATAAAATGCACAACCAGTATAAAAAACAACCAAACCAACCAGAACAACAAAAATACAAAAGCCTAACATTAAAAACTTTACAAACGCAATTTAAACAGAATTGCGTTTTAAGCCTATTGATAATCCATTTATTTGTTCATTTTTGAAAGCCACTTTGCTGAATTACTAAAAACCTGAAAACGTTGATTTCTCTGGGCTCTGAGCCTGTAATACCTGATAAAAATCTAAATCATTGGTTTATAAATAAGAAGACTTTGATAGGGATTTATTTTGAATATAAAAAAAGGTTTTGTTTAACCTTTTTTGGCGTATTTCTGAAAAAGTTAAGACAAACTGAATCCAGATTAAAATTAATTATTATTTTAATTTGATGTTTTTTTAAGAAATAAGATTTAGATTTATTTATTTTATATTCAAAAAAGGTTATCTGAGTTTGCTAGGTAATCGACTAATATTTTTTTAAAAAAGAGTCAATTTAAAAGAAAGGTTTAATCATTTACTTCTGTTATTTTTTGTTATCACTGTCCATTTATTAATATTATTAAAATATAACACCACTTAATTAATTCCCTTCTTCTTTTTTTCATTTACAACAACTCACAATACTTTCATTTTATTACAATAAATCCGTAAATTGACACTATAAAACAAGCCAACTATCTATTATTTAGTACTTATTATTTATTTAAGATTAAAACGTTAATTCCTTCACAACTTTTTTTCATCACAACCATATACTAGGGCCATTATAAATTGAATATATTAAGTTTCTTTTGATAACTTTTTAATCAAGAGTGTTTGACTCAAATAAATTCAATTACAACTAGTGCCAAGAATGTAATCTTGCACTTGTTCTTTTATTTAAGAGGTGGATGGTTTAATGGAAATAAAAACGTTGCTAACAACTTTGGTGGTTATTCCCACCTTATTCTCTTGTGGCTCACCAGATGATGGACCAGGAAATACAAATACCGATATTTTAGTCGATATGGCACCCGAAGCTGTGCAAGCTTATACGTTTGAATATAACGCGATTAACTTATCAGCCACACAAAGCGTTAAGGTATCGCCAAACATCACACGAGATTATAGTGACGACGAATTAAGCGCGTACCCCGTGTTATTTAACGAACAGTACCAATATCAATGGTTTCTTGATGATCAAAGTTTAGATGGTGCGATAAATAACAGTTATTCATATCAATATATTGATAGTGAAAACATTGAAACATTTGATCAATACGGCACAAAAAATTTATCCGTTGAAATAACAGATGCTTTAGGATTCACAAAAACACATAACACAACCATTCATTTCAAAGAACAGCAGCTTGCAAGTACTATCAACTTAAGCGTAAACGCTGGAGAATTAACTGGTTCCGCTTCATTTTATTATGAAGACATAAGCAACATTGAAGACAATACAGATACTGAAGACAGTACAGATACTGAAGACAGTACAATTACCGAAGACACTGCAATAACATTTAGCATTAATTTAAATCCAAGTGAAAACATTGAATACAGCTGGGACTTTGGTGATGGTGGAAGCGCTGAAGGTGAATCAGTTACTCACACCTACTTTCAAGAAGGTGATTTTGATGTAGTTGTGAGCGTGGATGACGGACTCAATTTAATAACAAGCACTCATCAGGTTACTTCAGAAGATATTCCAGTGGCAATGGCTTCTTTTACTGTTTCGACCGAATTCGATCAAAACTATGACGAATACAATTTAAACGCATCCGACTCTTTTCATCCAACCATGGAAACCCTCAGTTTTCGCTGGAGTGTTGACTCAGTTGTAATCGAAGAAGTAAGCGCTCAATTCACTTATACTTTTAGCCCAGGCGCACACGATATTTTACTTGAATTAATGGACGGTGAAAGCGTAGAAGCCGAGCAAGTACAGAGTATTTATGTAGAAGCACCCGCTGATATTAGCTTGGAATTTAATAACAGTAATGTTCAGTATGTCAATTTCACAGCGATTGCTACTGGCGAAGACGATTTAGACTTAAGTGAACAATATGATTTTTACTGGGATTTTGATGATTCATATACTGCAACGTCCCCGTTTGCCGCTCATAACTATTCACAACAAGGTGCCTACAACGTAACATTACAAGCAACTAGTAAACAAACTGGTATCACAATTACAAAAAGAGAAACTGTCTATGTTGATTGGGTTGAACCCCCTACTCTAATTAGCGAATTAACCCAAACAGCCAATGGTTTATATGTGAATTTTGATGTTAACGCTTATTTTGAAAATCCAAATATAGATATCCATACCTTAAATTACACTTGGGACTTTGGTGATGGGCAGACTACACAAGCCAATCACTTAAGCAAAATAACCCATCAATATACTACTGCAGGCATTTATTCAATTAATGTCAGCATTACACAAGATATAATGGGATTAGAAAATCAACTTACTGCATCAGTTAACGTTGAAGCAGCAGTTAACGTATGCGAAATAGAACACAATTTTGGCCTCAAACAACTGATTAAGTTAACCCCTTTACAATATTACAGCGCGGTGCAAAAAATAAGCAAAACAGAGTTAATTATTTCAGAAATTCGTTTTGACCAAGACAGTCTAATCGCACAAGCCAATGAGATAACAAATAGTTCCGTTAATGTTGATTTTGCTGATATCTGTGAAATTGATGAAACACAACTTAAAGAAGACCTTGGTTTAGATAAATCTGATGAATTAACTCAACTGCAGCTTAATACTGCGCGCGAACAACAATGCCCGTTAAAAATGACTACGCAAATTATTCCTGCTATTTACCAACAACAATTTGATACGGCTGATAAAACCTATTATGAGAATTTGTTTTTAGATAATAGTTATTCTGTTGCTATGCAAAAAGCAATATTAACTGCATTTAGTTCACCTAAATTTTATTATCGCGCTGAAATCGGCCTAAGCGTTGACCAGCTACAACAACAAATTGAAGATTTTAATATCGTTCAGAATAACTTGGACCCAGTATATGGCATGTCTATAACCCCTTATGAATATGATTTCAGCAACTTTGAGAAAGTTGTAAACGGAATAGCTCATATCGGCCCTGGTAAAAAACTTGAGCTTGATAAAAACGCTTATACGTTTACTGGGCACGATATCATCGAGATCGAAATGGCAGGGGTATATTCCCAACGTGCATACCCTAGTTTGTATGTAATGTTTAAGAACTATCCTTTTCAAGAAATGTTAAAAAACGAAGAATTCATGACGTTTAGTTATATACGCGAAGGTACAAGTGGGTCACTAGATATCAGAGCCTTAACTCTACCAGGCACAACACATTCCGAAGAGCGAGTTATCAGAGTGAAATCCGTAAAAATCAGCCCGGTCGTTCTAGTTCTACCTTATTTAAGAGATGAGACTTTATTAAACGGCCTTGATTTAAACGCTACTATGTTGTCACCATCAGAATTAGCGCATTTAATCAGTTATGAATTAACCGGCAGCGCACCAGATAATGAATTAGAACAAGCGGTGTTATCTGGAAAATTCGATTCCCTTGAACAAATCCAGGCTCAATTTGATCGAATCAGTCAAAACCAAGATGCTATCACTTGGATGTCTGATCATCCTGTACGAACCATTACCTTGCCAGCTCAACTATGCGGAGCGCAATAAAATGAACGATAAAATGAACAATAACCGACGTCAGTTTTTAAAAACATCCTCATTGGCCGCTATTATCGGCAGCACAGGTATCCGCTCAAGCTGGGCTAATACAAATAATAATATTAAAAATCTAGTGATTTTATATGAATACGGTGGAGTACGTGGTGGTAAAGATAATTGGTTACCCGATGCCAGTATGAATTTAAAAAGTGCATCTGCTGGTTTTGAAAGCATCAAAGATGATTGTATTTTCTTTTCTGATTGCCATTTAACCGACAAAGAAGGCGCAGAATTGGCTTTCCATGAAAACAATGAATATTTTGCAATTAGTGACTCAGTTAAGATTAATACATTAAATTATCATGCAGGGGTGTTAAACAAAAATTATTATGTAACACCACTTACGAACATCAATAATGGTACAAGCAGTGAGTTAAGTCACGCCAATTACATTGATGAACTTTCTGTTTTAGACTTTCATCAACAACTGCGAAATAACCAACCTTATATGTTGGATATTTTACAAAAGCATCTCGACGAAACTGAAACATTAATCAATAAACTATCACCTAACATTGATGTGAATATCCAAAATACCCAAACTGACCTGCAAAACAAACTAGCTAAAATGCAAATTGACTGTCAATTAACGCCGGAGCAAATGGGTAACCTAACTCACTTAAAAACCATGCAATTAGCTTTTAGCGATATGACCCAAGCTTTGGCTTGTGGTAAAAGTAATGTATTAACTTATGTGATGTCTAGTTATGAAGATTCTGAATTTGGTGACGACGGAACAATTGTTGATGGTATTACTTCGGTAAAAGATGCCGTACAAACTGGCAGTGACGAACAAGCATTAGCCGTTAAGGCAATGTACGACAGCCAAACTGTTGCGTTTATTGAACAATTAAAATCAACCAATGATGCTGATGGTAACCCATTATTAGATAGCACAATTGTGTTAAAAGTCAGCGCTCATGGTGACGTTAAAAACGAATCTATGTCTGATGCACCTTTTATGCTGATTAGTGGTCAACATATCAATACTGGTCAGGTTGTTTCTGCACAAGGCAGTCATTTACGAGTATTA
The DNA here is from genome assembly GCA_022968985.1 of Pseudomonadales bacterium. Taxonomy (GTDB): domain Bacteria; phylum Pseudomonadota; class Gammaproteobacteria; order Pseudomonadales; family Natronospirillaceae; genus Marinicellulosiphila. The sequence goes on from JALJPK010000138.1 coordinate 10,106, forward strand.
GATACAGTACAACAATTATTACAATTGTCGCATAAAAATTATTCCGAACAGGGCCCATTAACCTTATAAGGTTTACTTTTAATACACTGCTTATTAACTCTAATTTGGAGTTAATAAGCAGATTAATATTTTGTTTCAAAGTATTAACTTCTACCTCCCTCCCCTCTTTGACATTTCACAGCAAAGCAAATAACACTCCATTCATATGGTTATATTTCAAATATTTATTGCAGCTGTCAAAAAAACCTCATTAAAATTAACAACCTTATTTACCTCAGCACTACTAGGCCACTCAAACAACTAACTAACTAACTAACTAACTAAACTAGATATTAACAATACGACTGAAGTCATAGACATGGACAAGCACAACAAGACACCCACTTTATATTAATCAAAAAAAACATTCTGGACATCCAAAACTAAGCAGCTATATCAAGATTTTTCGATATAAATATCGACCCTACTATATAGAGCAAAAGCAGCATCATGGGGTCGCCCCCCCCACTACCCATTGCTAAATATATGGGCGGTGGGACACAACCCAATTTGCGTTAGACTATATACATACAGGGGATCTGTTAAATTTAAAACCAAAAAAAACCGCCAGAAGGCGGTTATATTAATTAAACAATTTTAAACAACATTTAGCATTATTTAATCCAAATCAATAATATCCAATACCACTTCTACTCGACGGTTTTGAATATTGGTTAGATCATCATTAGTAAGATTAACCAATTGGGATTCACCATGCGCATTAACAATCACTCGCTCAGCTTTAATACCTGCGTCAGTTAAGTATGACGCAAAAGACTGCGCACGTTTAAATGACAATTCAGCATTATAATCATCTGAACCTGACTCATCGGTATGCCCATGAATTTCCAATACATAACGTTGATCCGCTCGTAATACTACTAGTACTTTTTTAGCAATCTCAACACCATAGGCATTTAAATCAGACTTGTTGATGTCGTAATTAATAACAGCTAAAACACCTGGAATCACCGAACAATCATCTTGGTCACTTACAAAGTGTTCTGTAATAATTTTACAACGCTCAACTACTGGCGGTGGTGGTGGAATAACTACAGGTTTCGGTGCCACTTTACCTAAATACATATGAACAGATGCAGTAATCGATTTTGCATCTTTATCAAACCCATTAAAACCGACTCTAGCAAAAAACTTCTCATTTATTGTATATTGTGCCCCCAAAGCAACAGCCAATTGCACTGGCATTTTTGCTTCAAAGTTAATACGGTCATCCGAAACTTTTGATTGTAATGCAGCAATACCCAACTTTGCATATGCGCTATACGGCGTCTCAGGTTGTGTATATTGTGCACCTACATATAATGTTGGCACATAATAACCCAAGGTTTCTGATCCGGTTATAGATGTATTTGTGCTGGTCATTTTTACAGAACCTAAATATTCAAACTCAAATTCTGTAAAAAATTCGGGTTTAAAATACCAACCCACACCTATTTTAGCCGCAATCGAAACATTACTATCTAACTTCCAAATACTATCATCAGTATTTGGTTGTAAAATTGACATACCAGCACCAGCTGATACATACATACAATCCGTCATAACATGTTTATCAGTAAAACCACAAACAGACTCAGTATTTTGTGCGCTTATTCCTTGACTGGTGATTACCGATAATCCAATCAAGGCCACGAACTTTTTTTGGCGAAATAACACTAACATTAAAGTTAATAATGAGATAAACCACAAACTAAACGAACCAAATCCACGCACCTGTGTTTGCACACCTGGATCATCCTGAAGATAATCAACTACATCATCGCCACTGAAATCAGTAAATTCAATTGCATCATCATAACCATCATTATCTGAGTCGGTATCTTGAGAATTGATAATACCATCCCCATCAAAATCAAGACCACCTTCCCTTAATAAATCGTCATTAATACCATCGTGATTGGCATCTGGTCCTGAATGAACATCAATGTCAAATTGATCATCAATACCATCAAAGTCACTATCAACCCCAAGCGGTTTTAAATTATCATACTGCTCCGCATTATCAAAAATACCATCATTATCACTGTCAATATTCTTTGTAAAGTCTACTTTTATGGGATCAACATCAGTCACTCCATCATCATTGAGATCTAACCCACCAAAAGGTGAGTCTGGGTCATAAGCATCGTTTACCCCATCATTATCATGGTCCAAACTATTACCATTAGCA
>JALJPK010000139.1 GCA_022968985.1 Pseudomonadales bacterium
GTCATTAAAACTAAAACTGAAAAACTGTTTGAATTCAAGTTGTTACAAGTGCAGCAACACAATTTTAAAACATAGCCATTTGTTTTGTGTTTGACGTATTTGGATTTAATCCAATTAAAACAAAAAATTGAAAAGTCGGTTGAAGATTTATTGTTATATCAATGTAGTATTCATCTAATAGAGCATTTACAAAACAAACATTAAACTAACTATAAAAAGTGCCCGTTAATGTTAAGGCTGTTTTGTTTTGTGTTTACTTAGCTATGTCATCTAATAAACTTTGAGTGCGAGCTGTGAATCTCAATAATTAATTGCTCGAAAAAACTTACACATAATATAAATCGGATGGGTGAGTGTCACAGTATTACACGATGATATGCTTTGCTTAGAAGTTTTAAACACAGAATAAGGAAAATAACTTAGAAAGATAAAAACACAGTTAAATAATGGATATCGCAGAAATTTGTAATTACTTTAATTCTAGGAACTCTTTGTGTTCAACGATGGTTTATCAGCAATAACAAAACAATCAATTACAAAAATTCCAGTTAAATCTGAATTTTTTGCACATTACAGTTAATTCACTTAAAACAACTTTAATGCTTAAAACAATATTTTACGCTTAAAACAACATTAATGCTTAAAAAAGTGAGACAGACAGTTTAGCCATGTCTAATTTGTCGGTATACTTAAGTTTCGTTAATGTCTCTTTTTATTGATGCTAAGAAATTAATTTTTTGAATGGATATGATAAATGATTATGCTGCAGTGTATGTTTAAAATAAAACGATTTAATTGGATTAGCTTATGTTTATTAAGCTGTTTAACCACTCAAGTATTCGCTACGCAAGACGTTGAGTACTTAGATCAGCCAAAATGGGTAGTATCCCATGATTTCTCTAATGTAGATGTATCAAGGTTGGCAGCGGATTATTTGTTATTTGATAAGCAGGTAAAGGTGTTTGACAGCCAACAAATAGTTTATAAGCGTGTTGTGTACCGTTTAAATAAAAATAGTGCGGTTGAGCAATTATCGGATATATTTTTAGGGTTTGATCCAGCTTATGAAACCTTACAAATTCATCAAGTGAATGTGTTTCGTGATGGCAAAACGATTAATCGTTTGATTCCTGGTGATGTCAAAGTCAGTGAAGAGTCTTCCGACTATTTAATGCACACAGGCAGAAAACAAGCCAAATTATTATTAAGGGATATCAGAAAAGGCGATATCATTGATTATAGTTATTCAGTTATAGGTAAAAACCCTGTATTTGATGATAAATATACAGACAGTGTGAGCCTAAAATGGGGTGTACCATTAGTTAATTTATATTATTCTGTAATGATAGAAAAACAGCGTGAGCTTTTTTATAAAATACACGACATACAAGGGGTGAAGGTTAAACAATACACTGATGAACAGTTTCGTTATTATACGTTGCACTTAACTAACTTAGAAGCTGTTGAAGAGCAGTCAGAATTACCTTATTGGTTTTCACCCTATCCATATATTGAGTTAAGTGAATATAAAGATTGGTCAGAGGTCGCAAATTGGGCGGTACAGTTATTTGATGTTAAATTAGAAGCCGATCCAGATTTGCAGGTCTTTATTAAACAGTTAAAATCAATGGAAAAAGAAAAAGCCATGGACGAGGCGATTAATTTTGTACAAGAAGAAATTCGTTATTTAGGTTTAGAGTTAGGTGAAAATTCACATCGACCGCATCACCCAGCACAAGTGTTTAATAATCGTTATGGTGATTGTAAAGATAAAACCTTGTTATTAAAAATACTATTAAGTGAAATTGGCATACAAAGCCAACCTGCATTAGTGTCCTCTTATCAGTCACAACAGCTATTTAAATCATTAGCCTCACCTAGTGTGTTTGATCATGTGATTTTATGGGTGGATTATAAACAGGGTTATTGGATAGATGCGACTAAAACCCATCAATCAAAACGTATTAACACATTATATCAACCCAATTATTCGGCAGCGTTGTTGGTTAATGAAACTACAACTAAATTGGTTTCTGCAAAACCTAATAATCAATATAAGAAAATTTCAGTACAAGAAAATATATACGCAGGGGATTATAGCTCCGCAGTTGAAATTGAACTTATCACCACTTATTACGGTGGAGCAGCTGAACGATTTAGATATCAAGTTGAACAAGACTCGATGTCACAGATCAGTGATGACTTTATAAATTATTATCGTCGAATATTTCCTGATATACGGGCAAGTAAACAGATATCAGTAAGTGATGATATTAATCAAAATATAATGATATTACATGAACAGTATATGGTGCCGGATTATTGGAAGATTAAAGAAGGGGAGTCATCTAGTGGTTATGAATTATATAATCAAATGATTGGTGAATATTTAGTCAAACCCAATCAAATTAAACGATTTCAACCTTATGCACAACAACACCCAATTACAGTGGAGTATCAGTCCAATTTATTTATATCAGAATGGATTGATTTAGGTTGGCCATTTGAGCCATTAATAGTAGAAAATGAATACTTTAAGTTAGAGAGTGTGTACAAAAATGATTTAAGAAAAATTTCATTAACCAGTTTATTTCAAACAAAAAAAGATTTTGTTAAAGCGGATGATATACGACAGTACATTAAAGATGTTGAACAAGCTGAAGAAAATATTTACGTGAATCAAAGTGTCACCAATGTGACAACGTCAAAAGACTATGAAACTGTTGAAAAATTGTTATTACATTTAAATAATAATCGAGTATATAAGGATTAAATATGAAAACTAATATAAATATTAAAGTTAAGTCCATTTTTACAAAAATACTAAACGTGATGGTTTGTTTGTTATTAGTCTCTTGCGCCAGTACAGGTCCGAAAACAATAACAAAATCTATGGATTCTAAAGCTGTGGATTCTTTAGAAAGTACAGAGATGGTTTTGGAAATACAATCAGAACCCGATTTTATGGAGCAGGCAGAAGTAGAAGAAGAAAGTGAGCAGATAAAGTATATTAATTACGTGACGTCAATTGAAACAGCAATAAACGATAAGAGCTTAAATAAAAGTTTTATTAATAAAAAAACATTATCTAACTACATCACAATAAGAGATATATTCACTGATATAACTGTTATTAATAAAGTGAATTTAGAAGATATTATTTTACAAAAAATAGTTAATAGCACAGTTAAATCAGATGTTTGGTATTTTGATACGGTTTATAGTTTAAGTCAGCCTTTTATGATTGCTAGGTTTTTGGTTTATTATGATGACGGTAATATGAGTGTTTTAGATATTTATTTGGATAAAAACGATTATTCAATTGTGGATGTATTAGTAGCTGAAGAGTCATTTACAGTCACCGATAAAATAGCCAATATATTACATCTGTACAATCGCACCGTACATAATACAATTACAGGTAAATACACTATCCATTCAGTACCTAATGCAAAAGCGCCAATTCTAAAATCTTATTATCCAGAAGAACAAAGATCGTTAGCTAATATTTTAACTAAGATTCAAACTTCCACAAATGCATTACAAGTGGTTAGTATTTATAAAAATTTAGATAATAAATATAAAACATTACACATGTTGGAATATATATTGTTAAAAGCGGTGTCCGATAATTGGAGTACTGCTTGGTTGTATAAAAGTTTAAGTGACAATACGGATAAAAATTCATCTGCTTATGTGTTTTTTACTTTATTTTTATATACTACTGATGAGTTTGATCAATTTATTAAATATAGTAAACAACAAAATATTCATTATAAACAATCATTAGCTTGGAATTTTTATCAGTTTATTGCAGCTAAAATATTAGAAGATAACACAGGTATTAATGAAACCAGTTATCAAATTTTGACTCGATTTGGTGCGTATGATTTTGTATATTATTTAATGACATTACAATATATAAGAATGAACCAATTAGAAGTAGCTAACATGATTGAAATGGCAATGTTGGATCGATTTAACTATCAGTTGTCTGTTGAAGATTTAGAGTTAACAGACAATGGTAAGGCTTATATTTTACAATATAGAAATTAAATAACTAGTTAATAAAATAGTTAATAAAAAAGTCAATAACCCTATGCGTGAATAACGTTTAGGGTTGTTTTCTGTATATGGGGATTTGTATTTATGGAATATTAATAACAATCACATCACTAATTTGATGACTGTAAAAATTCACTTTTAATAAACTAACTTGGTAACGTTTGCCAGATTGGGCCGAGTTTACATTAAATGTGGTTGTTCCCGAATTATATAATTCAGTAATATCTTGTTTAAACTGCCAAAGCTCTAAGTTGTTTTGGGCATTTACTAAACCGTAGACTAAATATAATTTATCTTCCTGTTTTAAAAACTCACCAAAATTGTTGATTTTAATGGTTGTTTCACTTTGATAAATTAAAGTAGGGGTAAATGATTCAATCGTCGTTTTTAATATAATGTTTTCAGTGACAGGTATTATCTCTTCGCTGTTTGGTGCCATTAAAGCCACATTTAAATGATCACCACCACCACCTTCTACATGCAAAACTTTAAAATAATAATATTGCCCTTCGATTAAATTTACTGCTTGTATATGCCCTTTAAAATCCAATACTGAGGTGTATCCAATGATTTGGCTGACTAATCTTAAGTTGTTTGCACTCATATCTGTGGATATTAAAAATTGACTATGATCATCGCTGGCTAAATAAAATTTATGAATTCCACTTTGTTTGGCTAAAAAATACCCCGTTATTCTTTGGCCGTAATTACTGCCTTGATTTACTGGTGTTGAAAGAGCATCAATAACTGAAATTGTGTCGGGTGAATAGTTACCTAATACAGAGTTCACAGATGATGCAGAAATTCCGTTAAAAAATTCTAAATTGGCACCTAATTGATTGGTGTGTGAATCTTCAAGTTTAACTAAATGAACAGTTAAAGTGCTTGTATACTGAGCGTAAGTCAATTCTAATTGTACGGTTTGTTTGTTAGTTATTAACTGGCCATTAGTTGTTAGATAAATGGATTGTGAATTATTATCGACACTTATCCATTGATTAGTGCTGCTGATGTCTAATAAATTTAGATCGATAGTTGTATTGATAATCGATTTTAAATCAAATATTAAACTGTTGCTTAGGCTGTTATTGGTGACTGAAATATTAATGTGGTCGGTATTAACTAATTTAAAATTAACTAAATTTTCTGAAATTATTTCAGCTGAAAAAACCTGTTCATTTTCTACACCTGAGTCATTTATTGTTTTAATTGAGTAATGATAATAAAAGTTTGCATAAACATCGTAATCATCAAAAAATAATTGATCGGTTTGTGTAATAAAAACATCATTTCTGTAAATTAAAAAAGTGCTGTCCTCAGAGTTAGATAACCAGTTTAAAAAAATGTGGTCAAGGTTATTAGTTAGGTTAAAATCAGTTATTAAATCTGTGTTATTTTCTACTGGGGTTAATTCAATAATATTATTTGTATTGTCTGAGTCTGAGTCTGAGTCGGAATCAGGGTCTAAGCCATCGTTTAAATCGGTGATAATAATATCAATACGATAATTAACAGTGAATTGGTTATCTGAAATGATTATATTTAAAAAATCATAACTTAAATTATTTAAATCGATGGTTTGATTAATAAAAATTTGACCCACTTCGTCTATTTTAAAATCATTATTGTTGTCGATTGAATAAGTGATCGAGTCATATTGTGCATCAAATACTTCAATATTAAATACACGAAACATCGAATTTATATTCGGATGTAAAGTTAAAACGTTATCAGTATTAATGATAATAGGAATGCTGTTGATGATATTATTAATTCTAATACTGGCAGCTTGTGATTGGTTGCCGTCTTTAATTCCATATAATTGATATTGGTATTGCGCACCTATTATGATGTCTGAATCTGAATATACGTTGTCATTTGTATTTAAGTTAGCAATGATATTGCCATTTTTTAATAATATATACGAATCATATAAAGAGGATTGATTTTTCCAAGACAAATTAATTAAAGTGGTACCGGATTGAATTGCAGTGAAATCTTGTGGGTAATCTACATCTACATCTACATCTACATCTACATCTACATCTGAATTTTGGTTGTCGTTAATATCATTTGAATTAGGTAAATTAAAAACAGGTGTAATATTATCATTTTTTCCAAGATTGTCAGGTTCAATAACAGTACAAGCCATGTTGATTACTGTTGTTATTACAATTAAAAAATAACTGAAAAACAGTTTTGTTTTTTGTTGATATAGATTCATGATTTTCTCCGAAAATATTCTGTTAATCGAATGGATAAGGGTTGTTATTTAGTTAAATAATAACAATTACTCTTTTATAAATGAATAACCCAAAAGGTCTAAGCCGTTAACCTAAGTCACTAATCTAAGCCATTAACATTAAATAGTTGCGAAAAAATATAAAACTGAATTTTCGATATAAAAAAACCTCTAAATCAGTAAATGAAATTAGAGGTTCTAAAAAGGCCTTAGAGTTTAGTTCAACTTGTAAACAAGTTAATCGCTTCAGCGTTTAAACTATATTCTTTTGCAAAAGCTGAATTGGATATATTAAACACATTACGCAAAGATTGATGCACTACAGCAGGGGTTATTGTCACACCATTGTCGTCTGGTAAAAACGTTACAGGGTTCACCTTAATTGCATTGACTAACGCATCGGAGGCTTGAATTACAGTGTTACCAACTACGCCGTTACCCATTACCATCATCGAACTGACATTCCAATGATCTTTACCATTATTAGAGTTGTACCAAGGTGTGCGCCCAAAATCAGAACCAACTAAAACAGTCGTGCGATCAGCAACACCTTGTAACTCAAGCTGTTGCCATAAATGGTGTAAATCACTTAATGTACCGCGCAACGCTGCTGATTGACGGTTATCAGAATCACCATGTGTATCAAAACCACCACGACTTGAAATATGACAACTTGCTGCTAAGCCTTTAGAGAATGCACCGGCTGCAATTGACATTTGTTGTTGTCTTGAATTTAGCCCTGCTGCTGCGCCGCCACCGCTTGGTGAAATCGCTTCAATCAGTTCGGCCAGTTCGTTTTCACCTTTTGCTTGTTGTGACAATAATATTTGTTGTTTTCTTGAAACGAGTGCTTCAGATTTTAAAATATCAAACTCACGTTGGCTGCGAGCTGCTTTTAGACGTTGCATAATTGAATCTTCAAAATAATTATTATTGTCATCAAATTTATTTGGGTTTGCTAAATACTCAATGGCTGCCAAACTATCTAAGCGTGTTTCGGGTACTAATCCCGCGCTAAAATTATAACCTGCACCATCGGTGATATAAGCCATTGGCATACTTGAGTCAAACTGCGCCGCGTATAATGCTGAAAAGTTAGGGTAGTCCATTTCATTGGTGCCACTAGAGGCATTTCTTCTGCCCGTTGTATGAGAATTTGTTTGATGATTAACTCCGTTAATGATTCTTAATTTATTTTGATAATGTTTCATAAACGCATTATATAAACCAGTTTGAGCGGAATTTCTTGTATTTGTATTATTCGATATTGAATTGTTTAACGTATTTAAACTGAATAATTCATCAGAGAATTCAGCAGATGGATCCACCACACCCACATCGGCATCATCTATGTATTGATTATTAATCCAAAGTGGGGCATAACGTATATTGCCTCTAGATAAGATTTGTGACGCTGTAAATTTATTCACTCTTGAGTCGTCACCACGATTATCACCACGATCAGCGTCACCTTTTGGGTCTAACAAACTAGTTGGGTCCCATCCACCAGAGCAGTGATAATACACAAAAAATTGTTCAGGGCGTTCACCTGCTGCTAATGCTTTTAAGCTGACAAAAGGTAAGGCCATTGAACCTGTTGCTAGTGTTGCGTTTTTAAAGAAATCTCTGCGTAACATAGTGATACCTCAAGTGTTATTTTTTTAACTATCTGTAAAATTAAAATGCTTTAATTTTCAAACAATTAAAGATAATTAATATGCCTCAAAGTTTAACAACTATTTAATTTAAGTGAATAAGCCAAACGACCTAACCCGAGTAAAAAAATGGGTTAGTTATTTAAAAAATTTGTTATGAATATAGAAAAGGGTTGGGTTGATATTGTTATCAAATTACAAACGTTAACAATGTAGGGTTGATATTTATATCAATGGATCGTGAGATTTGTTTTTTCGATATAAATATCGACCTTACGTTTATTGATGATGTTTACGTAAGGTTGATATTGTTATCAATGGATCGTAAGATTTGTTTTTTCGATATAAATATCGACCTTACGTTTGTTGATTATGTTTACGTAAGGTTGATATTGTTATCAATGACTTGTGATGTTTGATTTCGATATGAATGTCGACCTTACGATTGATGGTTGTTTACGTAGGGTTGATATTGTTATCAAATAAGAAACGTGAACAATATTCCTATTTAATTTAAACAGTAAAACAAAAAAAATGGATGACCATTACGGCCATCCATTTTAATAAATACTTTATTTATTAAAACTTAAAATAACTCTAAATATGTGAGAATTTAAAATCTCCTAAGAAATATGCTGTAATCACCGACCAAGCACGTACAGTGTATTGATCATCACGATATGCGCGTTTTGACGAAACTAATAACTCATTAGTATCTGGTTCGTAATCCACCCTGCAATAAGACGCCACATTTCTTGGTGTTTCATCTGATTGTCTTAAGTTGATTCCCATTGTTAAAACATCTGTAAACAATGCGTAAACCTCACTGACTTCTTTTGAATTAATCGACACTTCTTGATGCCAAAAATGTAAATGCATGTGAACAATTGTTTTCTTAATTTCAAGTTCGTCTGCCACGTAATCATTAACAGCTGTATTACCCTGTACCATTTTGTAAGAGATGTTTTGCATAAATAGGCGTTTATCAGGCTCACGATATAAATCTTGAGCAGTAACAAAACAGGCCATTTCATTGGCTAAACGTTCTTGAATAGTAAGCATAATGCCACCTTGTTCGTTTGGTAGGTCATGTGTATTTAAACCATCTACCCCACCGTACATTTTCCAGGTTGCTCGATTACCTAAATTTAATTTAAAGCTATCGTCTACTTCACTAGTTGAAGAAATATGCTTAGTAGTGGCATAAAATTTATTTTGTAATTGATCGGCACCTAATATTCGATCGGACCCAACATTCAGTAATGTGTTATCACCTATAATTTCTTTTGCTAAATAATAGTCACTTGTAATTAAGGTTTTGGTAGTGGATTTAATGTCTTCGTTTGATTGGTTATACACATCAATCATTGTTGAAAGTAAACCCTGTTGTAAGCTGTATTCTTTTTGATAAGCAGCGTCTTCATTAGGGTTATTGATTAATACATTTTTTCCAGTAAAGCCTTCAAATAATGTATGTACAACGGATTTTGCAAATAATGGATCAGCCGCAATCGTTTTTGCTAACCACTGCAGTGAATTTGAATCCACACTGTTATTACCAAATATAGGGGCTAAAGTGCCTTCAAAACCAATACCTACTGTAGGCTTAGTAGCACATGAATTAATATTGGCCGAGTCTTGGCAAGCGGAATTTTTATAAGTTCCATTGTATAACCAGTTCTTGAACGAGTCGGCAACTGGGTCTAATTTACGATGACAAACCAGGCAGTCTTCATTGGTTTTAGTCGGGTCAACAGAACCAGTTGAATCACTAAAATCAACCAAACTTGCATCACGATTAGCTTCAATCGCTAAAATGTCGGTTGCTGCAAAAATATTATAAACCATATTGGCACGAGTACGTTGTTTGTTGGTGGGAGTGGTTGTGAATTTATTTAAAAACGCTTTAGTGGTTAAGATACCCGCTAATGGAATGTCGATATTAGTTTGTTCAATTTTTGCAGGAATATAATGCGTTGGGTCCTGAGGGTAATAATTAATAAACTCTTCAATTTTTGAATCGTTGCCAATATTTAACTGAACATCACTACCTCTTAAGCGGTTGAGTGTACGTAATTGCTCTTTAAATGGAACCAAATAAATACTGTCTTGTTCTACGCCATTAATCATTGTGTTAATGGTTGGTGCCACAATTTTTTTGAAATCTTCAGGTTGAATTAATGTGCCATCTAAATGTTTAGCGTCAAGTGATTTGGCTGAATAAACATTTACTAATGCATAATCGGCGGTTAAAATTTCGCTAAAAGGAAGGTTGTTTTTTGCAACAAAACGGATGAATTCTAATGGTTCACGAGCAATGGCGTCGTTGGTTAAATCGGCAATCACGCCTTCAAAAGGTAAATCATCCCACCAGCGATTATTTGGAAAATATAACATTCTGTCACTAGCTGTATTATTACAAGTATTCCCCATACCACGTTCACAAGCACGTAATAAGTCTCTTGCATTTTTGTAGTTAGATTCACGTTCAAAACGAGAATGAAAGCTGTCTGTTTTTAATTTTTTATTATAAAAACTCATTAGTTTTTTATAAAAATTCTCACTTTCTAACCACTGATCAATCACCATTTCACTATCTGATTCAAAGTTATTTAGTTGCGTGGCTGTGGGTGTAGTAGCGGCTAAATCAAAAGCTAATTTATAAACGCTCTCTTTTGATGTCAGTGTGTTAATAAATGCTACAGAAGTTGATTGCTCTGGTTTTTGTGCTGAATTAAAACTGTTAATAATATACAGGGCAATCAACTCTGCTTGATTGATATCTAATACAGATGAGTCTGATGGTGGCATGGTTTCATTAATACGATGCGACAATGCTGTTTTGTCAGTACATGTAATGCAATCAATCAAGTTAGCCCCTGTTGGGCCAGATCCATCTACTAAATGACAGCCAATACAATACTGTGCATACAAAGCTTCACCCAAAACGATCGATTCGTTGGTTTCGTTTGATTCATTTTGGTTGTTGTTAGTTTCATCGTTTGTTGGATCTTGAATGTTATTAGGTTCATCGTTATTTACATCGTTTTCAGTGCTAGTGTTCTCGTTCTCAATGGTAGTAATCTCGTTTTCAGTTTGAAACGATAGATTGTCTTCATCTAAACAAGATGAAACAACAAACATAATTGAAATTAAAAACGTTAGTTTTAGGGCTAGTTTTAGGGGTAGTAGGGGTAGATTTATGAGTTGTTTGGATTTCATATTGATTCACCTATTTTTAAGTTGAATCAATATTAGTTATGTTGTTAGCTAAAAACTATACGCTGATTGGCCTAGTCCATTTTTATAGTAAGTTAATTTATTTAGTAAGGTAGCTAAAACTTAGGGTCTTTGGTTTTCATAACCCTATATTCATACATTATTTTTTCTAGCTCTATTGTAATGTCGTATAATTTGTTTTGGTGTTTTTTATGTAAAAAAGGTTTAAAAATAATATGTGTTATAGGTTCATCAAAACAACGTTTTATACGATCCCCGGTTAAGTCTGATAAATATTTGAATGCACCAGAGTTCACCAATAAATAATCAATTGTATTGGTATACTTAATGATATTAACCAAATCTAAAATATTATTCGCTTTAATGTTAGGGCTGTTATATCGATCAACAACGGGTTGATACCAATTGGCTGATGTATAATGCAGCATAGTGTAATTAGATAAATCATTAAATGATTCAGGGCAGTCTAAATCGGTTGTAAAAAAAACAAATACATCTTCTGAGGATATAATCACAGGTATGGGTATTAAATCAGAAATTTTTTCTGAATAGTCATTTAAGCTAGTTAATATCACTCCATCTAACAGACCACTGTTTGCATTTTTAATGGCGTTTTTTATTGTATGGTCTTCAAAGCTTAACTGATAACCTGCATTATTAAACGCTTTTATTAATAGATCAGGGAAGTCTTCATTAATTAAATAGACTTCTTCGTAATTTGAAAATACTAATTCATTGTAATTTTTTGCTTGGACATAATTAAATAATAATAATCCAATAATCCAATAATCCAATAAGCAATAATGATTTATGCATAGTCCACCAGAAAAATAATGATGTAAATGATATATAAGAAATTGTAACTTGTATTATGACTATTAGTTGTAATATACAAATAAGTTTAGATGAAACTGTTAATTGTTGAATTGTTGAATTGTTGAATTGTTTTATATATAATAATACAAAAAATTACGATTTTTAATAGTTGTTCCTTTTGTTCCTTTTATTACTTTTATTACTTTTATT
>JALJPK010000014.1:0-22294 GCA_022968985.1 Pseudomonadales bacterium
AATTAGTGCGTGCAACTAAGCAGTTTGATGTAATGGTAACTGGCAATATGTTTGGTGATATTTTATCGGATTGTGCCGCGATGTTAACAGGCTCAATTGGTATGTTACCTTCTGCGTCTTTAGATAAAAATGGCAAAGGTATGTACGAGCCAATTCACGGTAGTGCGCCTGACATTATGAATCAAAATAAAGCTAACCCATTAGCCACTATTTTATCAGTGTCTATGATGCTTCGTTATAGTTTTGGTTTGGCTGATGTTGCAGACGAAATTGAACTAGCGGTAAGTAAAGTATTAGACAAAAACATTCGTACTTTAGATATTCAATCAGCTGGCTGTACGGTTGTTGGTACTAAAGAGATGGGCGCAGCTGTTTTAGCTGAGCTTTAAAATTAATGTAGGTCATATTGTCATTTGGTCTACATAAAAATTATTAGGTTTGGGTTTGCAAAGAAAAGACGCGGCAAGCCACGACCTACAAATCAAATTTAAATCGTCGGATTAATTTCCGACCTAGTAATAAAAGAGAGATTCGAAATGAAAGTAGGTTTTGTCGGATGGCGTGGAATGGTTGGCTCTGTACTTATGGGTCGTATGGTAGATGAAAATGATTTTGCAGATATCGATCCTGTATTTTTCACTACCTCACAAGCAGGACAACCAGCTCCTGTGTTTAGCGGTAAAGACGCAGGTGTTTTATTAGACGCGAACAACATCGCTGAATTAGCAAAAATGGATGTTGTATTAACTTGCCAAGGTGGAGATTTCACCAATTCGGTTTACCCTAAATTACGCGAAAGCGGATGGAATGGTTATTGGATTGATGCAGCTTCAGCACTTCGTATGAAAGACGATACTGTTATTGTTCTAGATCCTGTAAACAGAGACGTAATTGATGCCTCTTTGAAAAACGGTGTAAAAACATTTGCTGGCGGAAACTGCACAGTAAGTTTGATGTTATTAGCACTTGGTGGATTGTTTGAGCAAGACTTAGTTGAATGGGCTTCACCGCATACATACCAAGCAGCGTCAGGTGCTGGTGCAAAAAACATGAAAGAATTGATTGCACAAATGGGTGTCATCAAAGATTCGGTTGCAGATCAACTTGACCCTGCTTCAGCAATTTTAGAAGTAGACAAAATAGTATCTGAAACACTTCGCTCAGACGCGTTTCCTACTGCGCAATTTGGTACAGCGTTAGCTGGCTCTTTAATTCCTTGGATCGATGTGCCAATGCCTTCTGGACAGACAAAAGAAGAATGGAAAGCACAGGTTGAAGCGAACAAAATTTTAGGCCAGTCAGACAACCAAGTACCGATTGATGGTTTATGTGTTCGTATTGGTGCGATGCGTTGTCACTCACAAGCAATCACATTAAAACTGAAAAAAGATTTGCCTATTTCAGAAATTGAAGCGATTTTAGCCGCGCATAACGACTGGGTTAAAGTGATTCCAAATGATCGTGATGCATCCGTTGCAGCACTATCACCGGCTGCTGTAAATGGCAGTTTAGATATTCCAGTAGGTCGTATTCGTAAGCTTGCAATGGGCCCTGAATATATTTCAGCGTTTACTGTTGGTGATCAATTATTATGGGGAGCGGCAGAGCCACTTCGTAGAATGTTGAACATTATTAAAGCGTCTTAATTGTTTATCACCTTTATTGGTATAAAACTTTAGACATAAAAAAGCTGACATTTGTCAGCTTTTTTTTGGGTTTAATACTTCCTTTTTACATATTAACTTTTAACCTTTCCTTTTAACCTTTCCTTTAAACTCGCTTTTTAAGCCACTGCTAACATTTCATTTTCACAAATCCCTTCTACCTGTCTAATTCCTTTGCCAGACAAATATGCACGCACTAGATCCACAAATACTTTAGGTTGTTCGATATGCACCATATGATCAGCATTTTGAATCGTACAAACATCTGGGCTATAAAACATATCCGCTACTTCATCTACCAAATCTGGTGTTGTAAAGTGATCATACTCTCCGGTACATAATAATGCCCGAACATTACATAATGCATTTAGTTTTGGTTTTTTATGTTTAAGTAATCGGCATGTATTATATTTAAATGCCATTCTTTCATGGGGGGTTAATTTCGCTAACATACGTTTCATCGATTTAAAAACAACGGACCCTTTATTTACATATTTGACATCATGTTGATTACTAACGGTTTCAGCAAAACACTGAGCGAATTCTTCTTTTTTATTAGGATCTAATACTAATTCCATACTATGTAAAAATTGTTTTCTCCATGCTTTAGGTACTTCTGGCATAGTGCCGATACCCACTAAACGATTAACTCTATGTGGATGCGCAAAAGCAAATAACATAGCAGGTGCGCTGCCGTAACTTGAACCCACTAAATTCACTTTTTTAAAGCCTTTATTTAAAGTAAAATTAAGCAAAAGATCTCGATAAAATTCCAAACCAATATCGTCATGTAATAAATCTGAATCGCCAAACCCTGGTAAATCAATTGCATAAACATCAACAAATTTAGCAAAGTTAGATAATAAACCTTCCATACTTTTTACCGACATCACAGCGCCCCCTAGAAAAACCATAGGGTACTCACTTACTTTTTGTCCAGTACATTTAATTGAAGCCACTAAGTATGATTTACCATTAAAAGTCTTATATTCAGTATGCATATTATTCCCTTTACTTAACAAATTAAAAAAAACAAAAACCAATTCAGAATTAGGTTAAAAATTAAGCAGCCCCACAAATTAAATAATTACAAGACATTCATTTATAAAATTTAACCTTCATTAAAAATTTAGTTCAGGGTTTCGTTTTTACAAATTAATATTCAAAATAATGGACAGCCTTAATTGTTTTTATGAACCCGATCACAAAAAAGAGCATAAAACCGACCTATTTATTCGATTTAAAGTGTTATCGGGAAATTATAAAAAATAAGTTAAGGACAGTTTAGAAATTTCTTATTAAGGTTTTATGACAGTTATTGTCACTTTTGATGACAATGTGACTTTTTTTAACACCTACAAAATAAAATTTAAAATATATATTTTTAATGAACAAAACAGATCAGTACACAAAAAGATGGATTAATAACAATTCGGAATTTAAAACATACAAAATTGGTCGCACAATTAAGCGCTTATTTGAGTGATTACTAATTGAGGGACGGTTAAGAATGGATGGTTAATTGAAAAACAGTTAATTGAAGGTCTGTTATTTGAAAGGCTGTTATTTGGGCGATGGTTAATTGAAAGACAGTTATTTGAAAAACAGTTATTTGAGAGTCCGTTAATTGAAAGGCGGTTATTTGATAGGCTGTTATTTGATAGGCTGTTATTTGAAAAACAGTTATTTGAAAAACAGTTATTTGAGAGTCCGTTAATTGAAAGGCGGTTATTTGATAGGTGGTTATTGAGAGGCTGTTATTTGAGAGACAGTTAATTGGGTGATGGTGAAATAAAAGGCAGTTAATTGAGTATTGGATAATTAAAAAAGATGTAACAGTGTTTAATTCTGATCTAAATTAAAAACTCTGCTCACATCCTTGTAGCTGTTTTGTGTTTAAACTATTGATTGAGGTTGTTTAAATCCATTTTTTTAATGATATTAATAACGTGGGTAGTCTGATCGGTTTTGCTATAAAATCGTTCATTCCTGCTTGTTTACAGCTTAATCGATCTTGATCTTGTGTATTTGCAGTGACTGCAATAATAGGTATATTACAAAATATAGAACCTGACTGTCTTATTTTTAGTGTAGTTTCTTGCCCTGATAACATCGGCATCTGGCAATCCATTAATACTAAATCAAAATGCTGTGTTTGTAGTAGTTCAATTGCTTTTTCACCACTATTAACCACTATAGCTTGTGCACCTAGAGATTTTATAAGCGCTTGCATTATTTTTAAATTTACAGATATATCATCTACAACTAAGATACGTTTACCTTGAAAACTGGTGTTTTCATCAGACAGGTTAACAGCTTTAATTTTAATTGGATTGTCTAAACTAAACTGCCAATCATTTTCATTCTGTTTAAACTCGATTGTTGCTCCAATCAAATCAGCCATTTTTTGACAAAGATAAAAACCAAATCCTAATTCACTCCACGTTTCAGGTAACTCATCGGCATTTAACCATTGTAATAAACTGACATCATTTAATTTACCGTTTCCAGTAATAACAAAACTGACACTATGTTCGCTGTGTTTAACATTTAACAATACAACATTACTTAGATTGTCGCTAAATGCATTCTCTAATGCGAACGATAGTATTTTATTACAATGTACCCAGTCAGTTTTCACAGATTTCGGTAATGTACTTTCTATGTTTAGTCTAAATGTAGTGAGTTCACTTGAATTCATTAAAGACCAGTGTTTTTGTGAGGCCTCTATTTCTTCTTTTAAATTAACTGTTGAGTTAATCATTTTGGCATCACCAGCTATAAACTCTGAAAAAACAAGTAATTTATCAATATTTTGAAATAATTTTGATGCTGCAACATCTGTGGTTTTTAATAAATGCATTGTTTTTGGATTGGTTTGATCAACACTTAAATTAAGTAGCTGCACACTGCCAATTAACGAATGTAATGGGGTTTTAAGCTGATGACTAACAGAGGCTAAAAACGAATCTTTAGCGTGGTTACTTTTTTCCACAGTTAATAATGTATTTTCAATTTGTTTATAGGCTATTTGCAAATGAATTTTAGAGCGCTCTTGTTTATTACGAATTCTAAAGGCTAAAGCAAATGATAATAGAATCGACTCTAAAGCGACACCAAACTCTAATGCATGGATATTGATAAATGTCAGATTTAATCGGCTATTTAAAGTCAGGTTTAAAACCAACATACCGATTACCATAAACATCCAAGACACCAAAAAAATCAATGCTGATTTTGACTTTCTAATGGCAGTTAAAATGATTGCTGCGGGTACAATGATAAATAATAACAAAGTAGTAAAGCTGACAATTTTTAACGCAAAACCTTTGTGCACAAAGATAGCAATCAACATTAATAGAGGTAACAAACTGGCTATTTGATAAAATCGATCAAATATTTTACTGACTTCTTTTAAATTTAAAAATTGTCTTGTAAAACCAAATGCGCCGAATTGGAATATACAAATAAATAAGAATGCGATGCTATTTTGTGTAGAAGGTGAATTTGGCCAAAAGTATTGAAACCCCATGCCGTTGATAAATACAACAAATGAAATGATGCCACCCATATAAACAACATACCAAAAATACTCGGCTAATCGGGTGACTAAAAATAGGATTAAATTATAGATTAATAAAGCCAGCATAATACCAAAAACAACTTTTAAAATGTTTTCGTTTTTTGTTATCTCAGCGAATACTTTATTTGAGTCGCCTAATTTAAAATCAATGGCAAGAGGGGTTGCACCCCATACTTTCACTAATAATCGATCAGTTGTTTTGAGTTTAAACGGTAATAAAAATGCACGATGTATGATGGGCCGTTGATCAAAAGGTAATGTATCACCCACATGATAAACCAGATCAGGCTGTCCATCTTCGTTAACTTTATAAACTTCAATATGATCTAAAGCACTATTTTCAATAAACATCCAAAATTGATCATTAGTGACAATATCTAGATCTTCAAGTAATATCCAATAGGTATCTTTGGTAGAGCCAAAGCTTTTCCAAACATCAGCAAATTTAAAATCATCTAATGTCAAAACCTGTTGCGCCGTTAGTTCATTTTTATCTGCATACACATCATATGCCATCAAATTTGACGCCATAACAAAAAAACTTAACAACATAACTAATACAATACGCATGCCATTTACCCAATACCCTATATTCTCAGTATAATACTATGTTTCAGTTATGTAGCATATTAACTATATTTTTATAACGGCGTTAGAACCCCTTTATTTTTGTATTTTTCACAATCAATTCAATATGGAACATAAATATGACTTTATCCTTTAAACAAGCCAAAATAACGGATGCACAAACATTAACCAATATTACGTTAACCGCCAAAGCCCATTGGCAGTATCCAACCTCATGGCTTGACTTTTGGAAAGATGATTTAACTATTTCTGCTGAATTTATTAAACAAAACCATGTTGTGATTGCCAGTGCAAAAGGGCAAGCAGTCGGTTTTTACAGTTTGCTTTTTTCAAGCACAAAACCATTCGCAACCTTAGAAAACTTGTGGATAACACCTGATTTAATCGGCTGTGGTTTAGGAAGAAGTTTATTCGAACAAGCAGTGTCAGATTGCAAACAACAACATAAAAGTGGGTTTATTTTAGATGCTGATCCAAATGCAAAGGGGTTTTATCAACATATGGGCGCCGTACAATACGCTGAATTAAATAGCTTAGTGCTCGACATTAAACGAGTATTACCTAGAATGCGCCTCACTTTTTAACTTAACTTTTCAATTTAACTTATTAAAAGCCTTTAGGAAATTTTATGGCCAACTTAAAACTAGTACCCGAGCTCTATTGCAGCGACATTAATATCACAAAAAAATTCTACGTTGACGTATTTGGATTTGAAATCAAGTATGAACGAATAGAAGAACAGTTTGTTTATTTCACTTTAAACGGCATCGATATTATGGCAGAGGGTTTGGATGGAGTGGGCCGGCGTTGGTTAACTCAAAAAATGCAGAAACCGTTTGGTCGAGGTGTGAATTTTCAATGGGATGTAAACGAGATTGATGAACTGTATAAACGAGTATTAATAGCAGCGCCCGATAATATTTATTTGCAGATGGAAACCAAACAATATCAATGTGGTGATGTTATAGCCAAACAAAAACAGTTTATTGTACAAGATCCAGATGGTTATCTTTTTAGATTTTGTTTAGATCCAAACAATTTATAACGGGTTAATTATTAAACGGGTTAAGAGGGTTAAATGGCAGAATAAAACAATTTATTGTACAAGATCCGGATGGTTACCTTTTAAAGTTTTGTTTAGATCCAAACAACTTATAACAGGTGAATTATTAAACGGGTTAAATCGCAGAATAAAACAAATCAAAGTTAACCGATCGATTTAACTTTAACTGATCATTTAAGATTTCTTTGGTAAGGCTTGCGCATTTACCACATTGAGTCATAGCACCTAACTCTTTGCGTAATGCTCGTAAGCTGGTTGCCCCGTCATCGACTGCATTCTTGATTTGGGAATCGGTAATCCCTTTGCATAAACATACGTACATAATCAGTCTTATTCAAATTACTTATCAACTAATGGTAATGTAAATGATAATGATTATCAAGCGCATTATGTAAATATATGTAACGCTTCCTCTTTCTAGTACTAAAATCCAGATAAAAAAAAGCCTCTATAAAGAGGCGGTTTTTTAAAGGTATTTACAATTATTATATTTGTGATTGAATATAATTCTCAATACCAATTAATTTGATTAAACCTAATTGTTGCTCTAGCCAATGTGTATGGTCTTCTTCGGTGTCTTCTAATTGTTGGCGTAACATATCACGAGTTTGATAATCTTGTTGTTCTTCACAAATAGCAATCACTCGTTTGAGCGCTTTTACAACACTGTATTCTAGCTGAAGGTCATTCTCTAATGTTTCTTTAACGTTTTTTCCCACATTTAATGCCGAGCGTTTAGATAAATCTGGATGTCCTTCTAAAAACAACATACGTTTAATCATTAAGTCAGCATGGTGTTGTTCATCAGCCATTTCATGATTAATGCGTTCATATAGTTTGGATAAACCCCAATCTTCATACAAACGAGAATGAATAAAGTATTGGTCAACAGCGGTTAATTCACCTTCTAATAAAATATTTAATTCATCAATAATAATTTTATTGCCTTTCATATTCATACCCTTTTCATTTGACTAATTTTTAAAATATATTTGAATAATACAATAGCTTATATAAATGATTTTTTCCATGTAAAACAGCTAATATCCCTATGTAAAACACATATATAGTGCTTTATTTCGCGTAATGAAAACTATTCTCAAACTCATTAACAACACGAAATTAAATTTACATTATTCCTTAAAAAATCGATTGCGATTATCTTCAATTACACTATCATTATTAAATATTTTCAACTAACTGGAGCCAATAATGAAAGGTGACATTCAAGTAATTAGTATATTAAACCAAGTTTTATCAAATGAGCTTATATCAATTAACCAAACTTTTTTACATGCACGAATGTTCAAAAATTGGGGACTAGCTTCATTAAATAAATTAGATTTCAAAGTATCTATAGATGCAATGAAACGTGCTGATAAATTAATTGAACGTATTTTATTTTTAGAAGGTTTACCTAATCTACAAGATTTAGGTAAATTAAAAATTGGTGAACATAGCCAAGAAATGCTGCAATGTGATTTAAGCTTAACATTAGATTGTGTCGCAAAATTACGTGAAGGGGTTAAAGTTTGTGAAGCAATACAAGACTACGTATCGCGCGATTTACTTGAAAACTTATTAGAAGACGAAGAAGAGTTAGTTGACGATTACGAAACCCAGCTTTCTTTAATTGAAAAAACAGGCATTAAAAATTATCTACAATCCCAAATGAGTGACTAATCATTTATTTATCGAGCACCTTTTCATACGAAAAGGGTGCTTTTTTTCGTTTTATACTCCCCTTCTTATATTCCCATTTATCCCACTTCTTCATTTAATACATCATTCATTTTGCAATTAAGCATTTTTTCTCAAATTGCAGCGTAACTTATAATAAGAAAGGTGAAATTGCAGGCCAAAACCAGTTATAATTCACCTTTTTACACTATCCCTTTTTTACAATCCCTTTTTTTAGGAGCACGTTATGGCTCGTACTGCGCAGGTCACCCGCAATACTTCTGAGACGCAAATTAGCGTCAGCATCAATTTAGATGGCAATGGCACTGCAAACTTTACCTCTAAAATGCCGTTTTTAGAGCATATGATCGATCAAATATGTCGTCATGGTTTGATTGATATCACTTTTGATTGTAACGGTGATCACCATATTGATGATCATCATGCTGCAGAAGACCTAGGTATTACAATTGGCCAAGCTTTTAAAATTGCTTTAGGCGATAAAGTAGGCATCACACGTTATGGTCACAGCTATGTACCTTTAGATGAAGCACTTTCAAGAGTTGTCATTGATTTTTCTGGTCGCCCGGGTTTGATATATAACATTCCTTTTACTAAAGGTGCGGTGGGTGGGTTTGATTGTGAATTGTTTTATGAATTCTTCCAAGGCTTTGTAAACCATGCAGGTGCTACATTACATATTGATAATTTACGTGGGCAAAATGCACATCACCAAATTGAAACTGTATTTAAAGCGTTTGGTCGTGCTCTTCGTATGGCAGCTAGCCCTGATGAACGTATGCAAGGTATATTGCCATCAACTAAAGGTGCTTTATAAAATCATTGTTTCTAATTGCGTCAAAATAGATCTAGAGGTTTGTTAGAAAAGGACTACCTTTTCTTCTTGCCTAAAATCCTTTTGAAGCAATCTAAAACATGATTAATATCCAATTTTGTAGGTCGCAGCTTGCTGCGTCAAACTAACCCAAAAATTCAAAAAACATATTACTGAGAATGATTAATATGACTCAAACAACTGTTGCCGTGATTGATTACGGTATGGGCAATTTGCATAGTGTTGGCAAAGCTATTGAAAAGGTAGCACCCGATGCGAAGCTTGTTATCACTAATGATCACGATATTATTTTAAATGCCACTCACGTTTTGCTTCCTGGTGTTGGTGCTATGCGTGATTGCATGGGTGAGATGATTAAATTTAACGTGGACAAGATTGTTCATGCTGTGATTAAAAAAGGCACGCCTTTTTTAGGTATTTGTGTAGGCATGCAAGCATTATTAAATCGCTCAGAAGAAAACAACGGCATTGAATGCCTAAACGTTTTTGATGGTGACGTGGTGCATTTTAAAGCAGGCATTGATGACAATGGTTTGCCTTTAAAAATTCCACATATGGGTTGGAATCAAGTTAAACAAACATCAAAACATCCACTTTGGGAAAACATTAAAGATAACACACGTTTTTATTACGTACACAGTTATCACGCACAATTAAAAGACAGTCAATTCCAAATGGGACAAACGCAATATAGTGAATCTTTTTGCGCAGCTATCGGTAAAGACAATGTATTTGCAACACAATTTCACCCTGAAAAATCACACGATGCGGGTCTGCAATTATTAAAGAATTTTGTTAACTGGAATGGGAAAGTATAATCATGGCATTAGCAAAAAGAATTATTCCTTGTTTAGATGTTGATAACGGTCGTGTAGTAAAAGGTGTCCAGTTTCTTGATATTAAAGACGCCGGCGATCCAGTTGAAGTCGCTAAACGTTATAATGAACAAGGCGCAGATGAAATTACCTTTTTAGATATTACAGCCACACACGAAGGCCGTGACACCATGGAAGACACCGTACGTAAAATGGCGGCGCAAGTGTTTATACCCTTAACAGTCGGTGGTGGTATTCGTGAATTAGATGATATTCAAAGAATGTTACGCGCTGGTGCTGATAAAGTAGGCATCAATTCAGCGGCGGTTAAACGCCCTGAGTTTGTAAAAGAAGCGGCGGAGCGTTTTGGTAAACAATGTATTGTGGTTGCTATTGACGCTAAACAAATTGCCTTTGCAGATAAAGATGGTGAAAACAAATGGGACATCTTCACACACGGTGGTCGTAAAGACACAGGTATTGATGCTGTGCAGTGGGCCATTAAAATGGAAAGCTACGGCGCGGGTGAAATCCTTTTAACATCGATGGATCAAGACGGTGTTAAAAAAGGTTTTGATATAGCGTTAGTAAGGGCGGTTTCTGATGCGGTTAATATTCCTGTTATTGCAAGTGGTGGCGTGGGTAATTTACAGCATTTAGTAGATGGTGTAATTGAAGGTCATGCTGATGCAGTTTTAGCAGCCAGCATTTTCCACTTTGGCGAATACAGTATTAAAGAAGCAAAACTTGCTATGCAAGACGCAGGCATTGAAATGCGTATTTAATAATGTCGACCAGCTGAGTTTAAATAATAAATTAAGCAGACAGCTAAATACACAACTCAATTAAAGGCCGTATTAATATTACGGCTTTTTTTTGCCTGTCATAATTGAGCCCAGCTTAACTAACCTTGCTACTGTTTAAAGTATATTTGGTTTAATAATGAATTTAAAACCGTCAAAACAACCAATCAAACACTTTGACTATAAAGAAAATAAGCAAAAAAGTGTGACTTAGCTCAAATTTTTCCCTCAATTGATCTTGAACCTTAACGTAACCTGAACCTAATTTGGACTAAGTTTGGGCTGCCTAACAATTATGAACAATAATTAACTTACTGATTAGAAGCAACAGGTTATCAGTAAGCCACACGTTTTGGATTAAGCCCCTAGTGTGTCTGGTTTGATTTCACAATCACTAAATAAGTGGAGTGGTACTAGCACTACCTTTTCAAGTGCAAATCAAACAATCACTCGAAAGAGTATCGTTAAAAATTCTATCGACATTTGTCTTTAGGTTAATTTTCTCAGCAAATAATTAGGAGATTCTCATGAATCTTAAGAAAACATTAAGTGCAGCTGTAGCAGCTGCCGGTTTAGTAGTAGCAGCAACTTCTGCTCAAGCAGCAATCACAGTAGACGTTTACGGTGATTATGGTAACTACTTCGAAGATTTCAAAAAAGACATCACGCGTAAAGCGGGTTCTTACAAGCATAATGCAAACGACTGGGGCGGACACCACAACAAGCTTACGTTGAACTTAGCAACTGGTTCTGGCGCTGCTGATATGGTATTGGTTGATACTGGTATGATTGGTGGTTACATCAATGGTGGTGGTTTAATGGATTTATCTGATAAATTCGCACCATTCGAAAAAGACATGGTTGATTTTGCTGTTAAGCAAGGTCAAAACGAAAAAGGTCAGCAAATTGGTGTACCTGTCGATTTAGGTCCTGGTGTTGCTTTCTTCCGTCGTGATTACATGGAAGACATCGGATATGATGTTGATGAAGTAATGGAAACTTGGGAATCTTGGTTAGCATATGGTCGTGAATTACGTGACGATTATGGTGTTTACTTAGTATCTAACGCTGATGGTATTGCACGTTCTATCATCTACGGTACAGTTAAAGAAGGTAACGGTATCTATACTGGTCCTAACAACGAAATCTTGATCGAAAACGATCGTTTTAAGTTTGCATTCAACATGGCTAAGCAGCTTCGTGAAGAAGGCTTAGATGCTAACACTGGCATGTGGAATGATGACTGGTACGGCGGATTCCGTGAAGGTACTTTCGCAATGGAAATCCAAGGCGCTTGGATGTTAGGTCATTTACAAGGCTGGATCGCTCCTGATACTGAAGGTTCTTGGGGTGCATCTAACTTACCAAACGGTATCTACGGAACTTGGGGTGGTACTTTTGCTGCAATCCCAACTCAGTCTAAAGACGTAGAATCTGCTTGGAACGTTATCGAGTACATGATCTCTCCTAAAGCTCAGTTAGCTGCGTTTGATGAGTGGGCAATGTTCCCTGCTAACAAAACAGTTCATGATGATGAAATGTTTAATGAAGGTATCGATTTCTTACGTGGTCAAGATGCTCGTGTATTGTTCGCAGAAATTGCTAACAACGTAAACCCTGTTCAACCAGGTGCTTACGATAACATCGCTGAAACTTTAGTAGTTAACACTGCTTTACAAGAAGTACTAGCTGACGGCCGTGACGTTAACGAAGCACTTAAAGATGCGGCACAACAATTACAAAAACGTATGCGTTAATATTTAGCCTCATATGATAAAAGCCCTAGTCATCTAGGGCTTTTTTTCATTCTTTAAAAAGTTCATTCATTAACATTAAACATAGGTAGAAACATATGAGTAGAAGTCCTGGAATCGGTACTCAGGGTTCTGATGTATCGCAGCTGGAAATGCCAGCGCCAAATAGACTCAAAGAAATTATATCGCAAGGCACACCTTATTGGTTTTTGTCTCCTTGGGTAATTATTTACGGTATTTTTGGTATATTCCCTTTATTCTTCATGGTTTTCTTGTCTTTTCAAGATTGGAACCCATCTGAAGGTTTAGGTGCAATGCAATATATTGGTAGCACTAACTACGTCAAAGCTTTTACAGATCCTTTACTTTATAAATCGATGTGGAATACCTTAACCATCGCGCTTTTATCGGGTGTGCCTCAGCATTTATTTGCTATTCCGATGGCGTACATATTAGTTCAATTAGGTGAACGAGCTCGTCAATGGTTTACCTCAGCATATTTCTTACCATATATTACATCTACAGTTGCTGTATCGATGATCTTCTTCCAGATGTATCAAGGTAATGGTATTTTTAACAATGTAATCGTCATGTTCCATGATTGGTCAGTTACAGCACCTTTATTTACTTGGTTCGATCCTGATTATCCAATTCAATGGGTTCGTGCTAATAGTGTTATTCAATATTCAATTGCATTAGTTGTTTTCTGGAAATACCTTGGTTTTAACATTGTTATTTATTCGGCAGGTATGGCTACTATTTCTAACGATTTATATGAAGCAGCAAAAATTGATGGCGCTAATACCTATCAGCGTTTCACTCAAATCGCATTACCTTTATTAAAGCCATTTATATTCTTTGGTGTAACAATGACAATCATTGGTAACATGAATTTATTTGATGAGTCTTATGTACTTACGAATGCTCTTAAAACTGCAACGAAAGATGGTATGACTATTTCTAATTATCTGTTCCGTATTGCTTGGGAAGATCAGCAAATGGGTATGGCAGCTGCTATCTCATGGATTTTATTTGGAGTAATTGCAATATTTACAGCAATCTATTTCTACCTATTTGGTCGTGAAGGCTTACAAGAGAATTAATCATGAATATATTTGATAACGCGCTTTTTCAGAAAAGCATTTATGCATTTTTAAAATACGGTGTTTTAGCATTTTTAATATTGTTTGCTATGACTACTATTTTCCCATTCGTTTACTCGATTGTTTTATCCACTCATGACCAAGAAGGTATATCTAGTTTAGGTGTATCTATGGGGTTAGGCATTGATTTAGTTGAAAACTATAATGAATTACTTCAGCGAACAGCATTTTGGACTGGTATTACTAACAGTGCAATCATTGCGATTCTCGGTACTGTAATTTCTATATTTTTCTGCTCAATGTGTGGTTACTCGTTAGCGGTATATAAATTCAAAGGTCGTAATGTGATCTTTGGTATCATGTTATTGTCAATGATGATTCCTCCTGTATTAAGTTTGATTCCGTATTTCTTAATTGTAGATATGTTGGGTTTAATGAATACACATTTTGCTGTTTGGGTGCCATTTACTATTGCACCAATGGGGATTTTCTTAGTTAGGCAGTATGTAGTGGCGTCAATACCAAAAGATTTATTGGAAGCGGCAAAATTAGATGGTGCAGGTGAATTTAGAATTTATTCAACCATTGTTATGCCATTGTTGAAACCATCTTTAGCGACTCTTGCAATTATCCAGTTCGTATTCTTGTGGAATAACTTCCTACAACCTTTGGTTATTTTAGAAGGTGATAAGGCTGTAATTATTACTATGATTCGTTCAATGCAAGGTACACCTGATGCTCCAATGGGTGCGATTATATTAGGTTCATTCTTGTCGATGTTGCCATTAATATTGGTATTTGTTGTTTCTTCGAAACAAATGATATCTGGTTTAACAAGTGGTGCGGTTAAGTAATCGATTATAATTCTAAGGCAATTACTAATAAATTGTCTTAATAATAAAGCCTGTTTGCGAACAGGCTTAAGAGGTAAAAACATGCAAACTAAAATATTCAAAACTGCACTGCTGATATCAGTTAGTGTTGGTTTGTTATCTAGTTGTGATTCAAATAATCAGACTGCTCCGTCTGAGCGTTATGAGTATAAACATAACGGAAGTGTCGTTTTAGATAAAGTAGAAAAACTTGAGTGGATGCGTTGTGCATTAGGTGAAATTTGGAATAACGCATTATCAATTTGTGAAGGTAAAAGTGTTGGTGTAAGTTTTGAATTGTTAGATGGTGTTTCATCTGTCATTAATTCAGGTCAAAGTGTAATTAATGTATCGGGTGATAGTGATTGGAGAATGCCGAGTATCCAGGAATTACGTTCATTACGTTATTGTTCTGAATTATCAGCTGCTGAAATGTCCTATCTTTCTGAGCAAGAAAATAAAGAATTAAAAAAATCCCTGAGAAAGTTCGCAGATCTACAAATAGTGGGCATTGAAAGAACTGAGGCAACAATTAATGATATTAAAACTGAAGGTCAGTTTGTTGTTGATGAACTTAATGTTGAAATTGCAGCTTTTCAAGCGCAGTTGATTAGTTTAGATAAACAACTAGAAATAGATTTATCTAAAATAAAATCTGAAACTCAGCAAGAAAAAGACGAAGCCACTTCTAAAAAAATTGAGTTAGAATTAGCTCTGCAGAAATTTGAAGATAAATATACTGCTCAGTTAGCAATAATGCAGGAAGGTGTTGATCTTAATGCTCAGGATAAAATTACTGAAAAATCTGAGCATAAAAGTACAATTTCGGGTGTTAAGTCTGAGTTTTCTGAAAAACTTAAGAAAGTTAGAAAGTTAACAAAAAATATTGTATCTAATAAAGCTAAAAAAACCACATCGAAAATTAAAAAATTACAATTACGTCATGATCAACTTTTGGCTTTAGTTGAATTTTTTGAAACAGTTTATGTCAAAGATCGATCTGAAATAGCAAATATTTCTACTGAAGTTAAGCAATTAAAAGAAATGGCAGCTGAATTAGCTGATTTTTACGCACAAGAAAATAAAGATATTGAAGATCTTGAGCGTGAAGTTGCGAATACTACTAATCCAGAGATAGTTAAGTTATTTGAATCGGAAAAAGCATTAACAAGTATTAAACGTCGATATTTCTTAAATGAAAAATCTTTAAAAGCTAAAATGAAAGATTTTACAGCGGAATATTTAAAAGAATACGAAGTACTTGAAGAGACGTTTAAAATTTCAAAAATGCAAAAAGCTGATCAATATGATTATATTGTTACAAAAGCTAAAAAAGAGATTAATATTAAATTAGTTTCGGCTGAAGAATCATTACTGAAAGCAAATATTGATACTAAGCGTCGTGTTAAAACTGAGCTACATTCAATTCTTAAAGATAATATCGTTATTGATACATTTTTAGAAATTTTAGAGATTGAAAGTTTGGATGTCCTTGATGAATATCTTGCAACAGATGTAATTACTGATATGAAGAATATTGTACGTTTAGAGGATGAGATATTAAATAGTTTTAACCTATATACTGCACGTGTTTCAAGTCTACAAGGTACTTTCCCTGGTAAAAATGACATTGTTCGTGAACCTTGTGGTTATTTGTCGCGCTCACCTGTTAGGCGTTATGAAGATTCTGATGTTAAAAGCAACTTAACTGAAGGTGTTTGGATGTTGGATAAAGAAGCATTTCCAACTACTGAAAAAACCCGTGGAAACTTTGTTACAAAAACAAATGGTGTTTTCTTCTGGAGTGGTTCTGAATTAGGTTATAACGAATTATTTGGTTGGGGTGTAAACTTCAAAGATGGTCGTTCTAAGAGTACCGACAAAGGATTTGCTGGTCGTATCCGTTTAGTGCGTGATGCTGATTAGTTTCTTTTAGTTCAAAAAAAACCCGCTTTTGCGGGTTTTTTTATGTCTGTTAAATATTATAAATAACGATGGATTCTGAGGCTTTTAAGAAAACACTCATTATCAATTTTAATATCGTTACGTACTTTACGAATACGTTGTTGATTGTTTAAATCGGGTAATTGCGTGATATATGGAAAATCTAGTTTTGAATCTAATTCGAAGAAAATAGGCAAGGAAGTATTAAACGATTGTGTTTGTAGGTTTTGATAAAGAATATTTGTCCTTATAGTGGGGGCTTGGTTTTGAACTTGAGCGAAATGGCTGTCTTTTACATTAGATAATAAATTTAGTTGAAGCTGTATATGAGTTTTGTCTTCGCCAAGTGCAAGAAGTTTTTGTAGAACTTGTTGTCTGTTCATTTTTTTGATCGACCGACCAGAGGTATACCAGCTAAATGCAATCTTTTTTGGGTGGTTGCCTAAAATAGGAATTTGTCGATAAGTTTGTCTTAAGTGTAAACGTGATAAACCAGAGGTGGTTAGTGGTTTTGATATGATCCCTTCTCTTGTATTAATTTTTTGGTAAAGGTTTAGCCACTTATTTTGATTGGATTGTTTTAAATTAACAGCGTTTTGTTGAAAGGTTGTTTTGAGTATATTGATGTTCTTAAGTGCAGATATATTGTGTTTAGAGCTACCAATTACTCCCCAGTAGCTATTAGTTAACCTGCCGTCTAGATCATTTTGATAATAAATATCTTGTATTTGATCGTTAAAGGAAGTGGTTTTTAATTGGTCAGGTTTGTAGAAAAATGAATGATTAGAAGGAGTTAAGTTGGGAAGTTTCCCCAACTCATTCTCTAGTATTTCAAAACTTGAAATACATTGTGTTTCTAAATAACTACTCTTCATTTTTTAAAACAATACATTCTAAAGTAGATGAAAAGCTGTCTTTTTTAGTAATTTGAATTTTAAAAATATCATTTAAATGATAAGCGGTCCCTTTAATTGTATGACTAAAATTGAGAGGGTTAAAATCACTTTTTATTTTTCTAAGGATGAACTGGCATTGTGCGCCATTTTCAATGATTTCAAAAATGATATTGCCAGCAGAAGAGTGGGTCATACGCGCGTCAAAAATATCTTTTTCATTGATATAATCTATGCGTAACTGATTTTCAGTTTGGTTAGCGGCTTGTCTAGCGGTTCTTACTTGAGTATTTAATTGGCTTAATACTTCATCTGAGACAATCGGTTCGTTTTTATTGCTTAAAATACTGTGTAAAAACTGATGGTTGATGAAGTCGTTTAACTTCCTGATAGGGGAAGTAAACGTGCAATATTTTTCAATACCCATCGCCCAATGTTTATCGGCATTAGTAGAAGTTGAAGAGCGTTGCAAACGTTTCTGAATACATAATTGATCGTTAAAACTTATTTCATTAAAACACTGTTTAAAATAACTCGAATCACTGATTTTAATTGGATCATAATCTTTAATGATCGGTGTTAAAAATTCATTAACCTGTTCAATTGTATTGGGGCGTAAACCACCTTGTGAAATGAATAGGCCTTTATTTTGATTGGATAAAAATTCTGCTATCCACTTATTGGCGAATATCATACATTCTTCAATTATTTTACGGCTTTTGCTTTCGTTTCTTTTATTAATACTTTTTAGTGATAAGTCATCGTTAATAATAAATTCATAGTCAGAACTTTGTTGCATTACAATCTCATTTTCTTTTCTAAGTTTGTATAGCGAATCTGTAATGTTTTTTAATTGAATGATGTTTTCTTGGTTGTCTAATAACTTATCAACTTGTTCGTAACTGTATTTATTTTTTGACTCTATAATACCTTCAATAAGTCCACCATTTAAAAAGATAAAGTCATTGTTGAATTCTAATTTTAATACTAACGCTAAACTCTTTTTATTAGGTAATAACGAACATATATTATTGCTTAATATCTTAGGTAGCATCGCTACAGTTTGGCCTGGCAAATAAGTGCTGGTGGTCGATTTAAGTGCTTGTTTGTAGGCTTTATGTTCTGAATCTAATAATACACTTGGATCTGCGATGGCAACGAATAAATTATAACCTTCGGCTGTTTTCTCAACACAAAGTGCATCATCTAAATCTTGGCTGCTTTCACCGTCAATTGTGAAAAAATCTAAATGAGAGAAATCTTGTTTGGGGTTGCTTCTTTGAGTTAAAACTTCATTGAATTTATCTTCAAAATATTGAATGTCTGATTCATTAAGTTCAGCTGGTTTAACCAAGTTGTGTTGAAGTTTGGCAACTTCATGCCAAATACCAGCTGTGCTTGTATTACCTAAGTTAGATAATATTTTAGCTTGAGTATTGCCTTTAGCTTGAAACGGGTGTTGGGTGATTTTTATTTGAACAACGTCGTTTTCTTCGCAGTTTTTTCTAAAAGTTTCTGGAATGTAAATATGCGTTTGAATGCGAGGGTCAATCGCTTCTACAAAATGCCCTTTGCCTTTTATTATATAACGACCGACTAATTCTTTAAGTTCGCTTTTAACGATGCTTTCAACATTGGCTGCTTGTTTGCCGTTATTGTCTTCAATACTGAATTCAATTGTGTCACCAATAAGAGTAAGGGACATTTGATCAGGTGTTAAGAATATTCTGTCTTGTTCGTTTTGTACGAACCCATAACGGCCGAAGCTACCTACAACAGTGCCTGTTTTTAATTCTTTTTCTTCGTGTAGTGAGTTTTTTAAATCTTTTAATTGGCTTAACGCGGATAGATCTAGCATATTAAATAATGTCTTGGTCTTTAAAGCCTAGAAGGTATAATACGCCATCTAAACCTAATGTTGATATGGATTGTTTAGCTGATTGCTCAACGATGCTTTTTGCCCGAAATGCGATACCTAAACCAGCTAAGCTCAGCATTGGTAAGTCATTTGCACCATCGCCGACAGCAATGGTTTGTTCAATTCGTATGTTTTCTTTGGCTGCAATTTCTTTTAATAACTCAGCTTTGCGTTCACCATTAACAATTTGGCCAACCACATTACCTGTTACTTTACCGTCTATGATCTCTAGTTCATTTGCATAAACGTAGTCAATACCAAATTTCTTTTGTAAATATTTCCCAAAATAATTAAATCCGCCTGAAAGAATGGCGGTTTTATAACCGAATTGTTTAAGGGTTCTAATTAATCGTTCCGCGCCTTCTGTGATTGGAAGGTTGTGGGCAATTTTTTCTAAAACAGATTCGTCTAAGCCTTTTAAAAGTGCCATACGTTGTATGAAGCTTTCATTAAAATCTAATTTACCTTGCATCGCTAGTTCAGTGATACGAGATACTTCTTCACCTACCCCTGCTTCTTTGGCTAACTCATCGATCACTTCTGCTTCAATTAATGTTGAATCCATATCAAAAGCAACAAGGCGACGATTACGACGATAAACGGTGTCTTCTTGGAATGCGATATCAACATCGTGTTTGCCGCAAATTTCTAAAAATTCAGCGCGTAAACGTTCTGGATTATTAGGTAGGCCTCGCATCGAAAATTCAATACATGACTTACTTTCAGTGTTTTCTTGATTAAGAGATAATCTGCCGGTTAGACGGGTGATATCTTGGATATTCAAACCCTGTCTGCTGATTATATTTGAAACAGCGGCGATGTCTGCTCCACTTAACTGGCGACCAAGAAGTGTTAAAATGAAACGGTCTTTGCCTTGTTGGTCTACCCAGCTTTGGTAGCTAGTAGAAGTAACAGGTGTGAATGTAGCTCGAATACCAAGTTCATGTGCACAAAATAATACATTTTTAATCGTATTGGATGTATCAGCTGATTCAGGGAATTTAAGTAACATGCCAAGGGATACTTGGTTATGAATAACAGACTGGCCCATATCTAATATGGTGATATCTGCTTGGGCAAGGATGGTGGTTAACGCACTGGTCAGACCTAATTGGTCGTCACCAGTGACTTTAAGCATTAACACTTCGTTCATTAGTGGCTTCTTTTTTAAATTACTTTTCAGCTAGTTTAATAGCAGTTTCAACATTTTTACGCATCGCTTCGATTAAATCGTCTGTTTCATGTGTCGATAACGCACGAACACGGTCGATTGCGCTCATTAGAAATAAGCCGGGTTTGATGGTTTCTAGTTCGGTTTTTAAAGTGTTATTTGAGTCTGACATGAATCTCTCCTAAAAATATAATAATGATCTTTAAAATTAATACTGCTTATTGTACTGACTACCCAGTTAATTGCACGGTTACTGAGGGAAAATACTCATTTTTTTGATAATTAATTAGCTAGTTCAGTTCATTTGCATTAGATGCTGAAGTGTAGCAAATATAAAACAAGACTCAATGTTGGTTGTAGCTGCTTTAAATTATTTTAGAAATGAAAATACCCTTGTAAAATAGGGTTAAAAAATGTACAAAAAGCTTTTAAATACTCTGGGTTTATGGTATAAAGTGCGCCCTGAAAATATCAGGAGGCAGGTTGATTTAATCAATATGCCGTATGATTCGCGCACCATTTAAATGGTGTGTTTTAAATTCTCACGTTCATCGTCACATTTTTCTGGGTGCCTATTTTAAAAAATTGGTTGGAAAATGGGATGTTCGGAGGCCTAACCCAGAGTGTTTTAACACTCAATTATATAAAGAGAATATTATGACTGTATCTATGCGTGACTTGCTTAAAGCAGGTGCTCACTTTGGTCACCAAACTCGTTACTGGAATCCTAAAATGGACCAGTACATCTTTGGTGCTCGTAATAAAATCCATATCATCAACTTAGAATTTACTGTTCCTGCATTAAATAATGCTTTAGTAGAAATCAAGAAAATCGTTTCTTCTAAAAACAAAATCTTATTTGTTGGTACTAAGCGCTCTGCAAGTAAAATCATTCGTAAAGAAGCTGAACGTTCTAGCATGCCTTACGTTGCTCACCGTTGGTTAGGTGGTATGTTGACTAACTACAAAACTATTCGTCAATCAATAAAACGTTTACGTGATATTGAAGCTCAACAAAAAGACGGTACTTTTGAATTGTTAACTAAGAAAGAAGCATTAACACGTTCACGTGAAATGGTAAAATTAGAAAACTCTATCGGTGGTATTAAAGATATGGGTGGATTACCAGACGCGTTATTCGTAATCGATGTAGATCATGAAAGAATCGCTATCAACGAAGCAAACAAATTAGGTATTCCAGTATTTGGTGTTGTTGATACTAACAGCAACCCAGATGGTGTTGATTACGTAATTCCTGGTAACGATGATGCTATCCGCGCAATCGAAATTTACCTTGAAGCAGTAAGTGGTGCAGTATTAGAAGCTCGTGAAACTAATACTACTGGTACTGAAGAATTCGTAGAAGTTAAAGAAGAGAAGTAATACTTCTTATTCTATAATCGGGGGGCTTTGCTCCCCTTTTTTCATTTTAAAGAGGATATAACGATGGTAGCTATTACTACTAGCCTAATTAAAGAATTACGTGAGCGTACTGGCCTTGGTATGATGGAATGCAAAAGAGCATTAAAATCTGCTGAAGGTGACATCGAAACTGCAATTGATAATTTACGTAAAGACTCTGGTTTA
>JALJPK010000014.1:22304-22762 GCA_022968985.1 Pseudomonadales bacterium
GCTGCGGAAGGTATCGCGGTAGTTAAAGTTGCAGATGACAATAAATCTGCAGTTATTGTAGAAATCAACTCAGAAACTGACTTTGCTGCGCGTGAAGCTAACTTCTTAGGTTTTGCTAATTTAATTGCTGAAAAAGCATTTGAAGCTAAGCAAACTGATGTTGCTGTATTGATGGCGGGTGATTTAGAAAAAGCTCGTACAGAATTAGTTCAAAAAATAGGCGAGAATATTTCGGTTCGTCGTATTGAGTTTGTTGAAGGTGATGTTGTATCTGCTTACACTCACGGTGCAAAAATCGCAGCTGTTACAGTTTTAACAGGCGGTACTGCTGAACTAGCAAAAGACATCTCTATGCATATTGCTGCATCAAACCCACAATTCTTAAGCCCGAGTGAAATTTCTGAAGAAGTTTTTGAGCGTGAAAAAGAAGTGATTCGTGCACAATCTGAAGGTTCTGG